>NZ_SDLD01000008.1:0-84408 GCF_013096875.1 Geobacillus sp. DSP4a
GACATCCGTTGCACCACAAAGTGAAACGCCGTCGCATCAAGACGATTATTCAGACGGTGATCACGATGGCAGGGCGACTCGTCCGTCGATCACGACAGATCTGGATGAAACTGACGCGAAGGAGTGGGTACAGTATACTCCTACTGAATGTGTATCAAAAATGGAAAGAGGCAAGATAACAAACAGATGTTCGGGTACTCATATCCATCACTCCCCCCTGTACTTTTTTTGTCTCTTTTTTGGTTTGTATCTCCATAAAAGAGGATTTATCTCGTTTTCAAACATGAAAGTGGTGCAGGGAATCATCAAAAAAAGGGATGTATGGATCATATATCCATAGAACTAACACCAAAATCAAAGTTGATTTCCAACCATCACGGATTCAGGGACTGTAAAAGATCCTGACAAAACTCAAAATGGCTATACAGAGGCCATTCCTGGGACGGATCAAATTACTGCTGATCTTGATGTAAGCGGAAGTCCAATTAAAGATGGCTCTGTGGATGAGCCGGGTTCCGGGTCTTATGTCATTATCATAAATGATAATAATAAACTTTATTATCGCGTAAAACTAGTAAATGCGCAACGCGGGGTGCAAACAGAAAATGACAAGAAAGCTGTTGCGGAAGATAATTTGAAACGTTCTGAAGTCCGTTCATAAAAGGTGTTTTACGTAGGTTAGTTTAGAAATGGTAGAGTTAAGTATTTTCCTCTACTCCCTCCTCCTCGCCTCGTTCTTTAACGTTGTCGGGCTGCGGGTGCCGGTCGGGGAGTCAATCATCAGGCCGCGGTCGCATTGTCCGGCGTGCGGACGGACGCTATCGGCGGGGGAGCTCATTCCGGTTGTGTCGTATGTCGTGCAGCGCGGGCGGTGCAAAGGGTGCGGGGGGCGCATCTCCCCCCTTTACCCGGCGATGGAATTGGCCACCGCTGCCTTGTTTACGGCCGCGCCGATGTGGGTCGGCTGGGGCGGGCGGCTCGTTGTGGCGTGGACGTTGATCAGCTTGTTTGCCATCATTGTCGTCTCCGACCTTCGCTACATGCTCATCCCCGACCGGGTGCTTTTGGTGTTTGCCGGTTTGTTTTTGGTTGAACGGCTTGTGATCCCGTTTTTGCCGTGGGCCGATATGCTCCTTGGGGCGGCGGTCGGATTTTCGCTTTTATGGCTGATCGCCGTTTTGTCCAAAGGCGGGATGGGGGGCGGCGATGTGAAGCTGTTTGCCGTGCTTGGGTTTGTGCTCGGTTGGAAAATGGTGTTGCTCGCGTTTTTCTTGGCGACGTTGTACGGAACGGTGATCGGGCTTGTCGGCATGGCGTTGGGCCGCGTGCGGCGCGGCAAGCCGATGCCGTTTGCGCCGGCGATCGCACTCGGGGCGTTGACCGCGTTTTTCTTCGGAGAAGCGATCGTGCGCGCGTATATTTCACTCATGATGTAAAGACGGCAGAAAGGAAGCGGAATGAAGATGGCGTTATGGCGGCGAAAGGCGAAACAGGCGAACATCATCATCAAAGATCATGTCCTGCGCTATGTGGAAGCAAAGCCGGGGCAGCCGCCCGAGGCGAGGCGATGGGGCGAGCGAGCCTTGCCGCCCGGCATCATTCGCGATGGAAAAATCGCCGATCGGGAAACGTTGGCGATGATTTTGGACGAATGTGTTGACGAATGGAAACTTGACGGGCGGCGTGTCCGCTTTGTCGTTCCCGATCCGTTTGTGATGATCCGCCATTTGCCGCTTCCCGCTCATTTGTCGGACGAGGACATACGCGGCTATTTGTTTATGGAGCTTGGTGAATCGATTCCGCTTCCGTTCGCCGATCCGGTGTTTGACTACGTCGTGGCCGAGAGAACAAACGAGGTGCTGAACGTGCTGTTGTTTGCCGCGCCGGAAGAGGCGGTGGCCGAATATGCGGCGCTCTTGGAAGACGCAGGCCTGCGCCCGGTGGCGGCCGATGTGTCCCCGCTTTGCGCCTATCGCCCGTTTTTTGTTGCCGGACAAGCCGCGGCGGACGACCACATTTTGCTTGTCCAGTTTGACGAATCGGCTGTCAATTTGAGCGTCTTCCACCGCCATTTGCCGCAGTTTATGCGCCATGTGCCGCTTGAGGCGCCCGGGGAGCCGACGGCGGCGATCGTCGACCCGTTTATTGACGTGTATAAAGAAATCGAGCGGATGATGAGCTTTTATTCGTTTTCCATCCAGCAAGGAAAACAGCAAATTACGCGCCTCTTCCTCACCGGCGACCATCCGCGGCTTGACGATGTGTTTGCCGTTATGTCAGAGCGGCTTGATGTGCCGCCGGAGCGGCTTTCTCGCTCGATTGATCCGTTGCCGGACCGTTATCATCTCGCCTGGGGATTGGCGTTGAAAGAAGGAATGGCTGACCATGATCGTTGACATCAACTTGCTGCCGCGCAAAGAGCCGCGCCGTGCGGCGGGCGCCGTGCTGGCGGCCTTCGCGGTTTTGCTTCTGCTGCTTGGCGCTGGGGGAGGCTACTGGCTGATGGAGCGTGCGAATCAACGGCTCGCGGCGCTTGAAGGGGAGCTTCGGCAAGTGCGCGCCGAGCAGGCGGCGATGGAGGCGAAGGGAAAAACGACGGAGCAGCAGCAAGCTGAGCAAGAGCTTGCTAAAGCGGTCGAATGGGCGAACCGTTATCCGCTCAAAACGGTGCCGCTGTTGCGTGCGTTGGCCAAACAACTGCCGGAGCGCGGCTTTATCATGAACTTTTCGTATGCTGGTCAAAAGACGGTGACGATGACAGTGCAGTTTGATGCGGCGGAAGAAGCGGCCTATTATTTAGATCGGCTTGAGGAAGTTCATTTGGTCAAAGCCGTCAAATTGACCGGCATCTCGGCCAGCGGCGAAAGCGGCGGGGCAGAGGGGGAAACGATCGTGCCGCGGTATATCGCGCAATATGAGCTGGAACTTCAGCCGACAGGAAAAGAGGGGGACAACGAATGATGGGCCGTTTTGGAAAATGGCCGCTCGTGTTTACCGGGGTGTTTCTTCTTGCCGCTCTTTTGTTTGCCGCTTTCTATGTTTTTGTGCTCATGCCGCGCTACGAACAAATGGATCGGCTCGAGGCGGTCGTACAAAGCGAGAAAAACGTGTTGGCTGCAATGAAAAAGCAGGCGGCGGGGAATCGAGAAGAAACGGCAGAGAGCCTGGCGGCTTTGCAGAGGAAAGTGCCGGTGCGCCCGTTCGCCGACCAACTGTTGCTGACGTTTCAAAAAGCGGAATATATTTCTGACAGCCGGCTATTGAGCGTCAGCTTCGCTGAAGGGCAAGGAACCGGAGAATCTCCTTCGCAAGGGAACGCGAATGGAGCGGAAAGCAAGGCGTCCGGAGACAAGGCGTTGATTCCTCCAAGCGGCATCCAGTCTATTACCGCCCAATTGACGGTGGAATCTCCCTCCTATTATCAGCTTGAACGGTTTTTAGAGGTGCTTGAGCACTCCGAGCGCATTTTGGCGGTGGAAGGATTGACGTTTACCGGCCCGCCGGAGTTGACGTCCACCGCTGTCGACGTGCAACCGCTCGCCTATTCCATCAATGTCCGCGCCTTTTACGCGCCGCAGCTTGAGAAATGGAAGCAGCTCATTCCCATCCGCGATGTCCCTCCGCCAAGCGGTAAAGACAATCCGCTCGTGGAGGTGGCGCCGTCTTCGGACCGATAGAGAGGATGGTGGAAGTCCGATATGCTCATTCGCATGAAGAGGGGAATGACCCTCATCGAGCTCTTGGCTGTGCTTGTGATCATCGGCATTGTGGCGATGATCGTCGGTCTTGCTATGTGGACGGTGATCGACCGTGCGCGCGAGCGGGCGTTTGTTTCCAATGCGTATGGACTATGTCAACTACCCCCACTTAGCTAACGCTTGAAGTGGGGGCTTGCAACTCCCCAGAAGTACAAGCGGACTTCGTCCTCCTTCCTTGACTTGGGGTTGCATCAGGGCAGGTTGACAACTACCCAACGACGCAGGTCATGCCTGCATCGTTACCGATTCTCTCGGTGTGTCTGTTGGCAGTACTTGGCTTCCACACACAACAGACGGATCTACGCTCGATGTTTTACGGTTACAACGTTTCCTGTAACCAACTCCATACATCGAGTAGCCGTTATTGGAGTGCCTTTATTAAACGGTTTTCTCCACGCCTTTATTATATCATACACAAAAGAAAAGGGGAACGCGCATTCCTCTCCCACTTACTCCCTTTGGTCGTTGAAGTGGGAGTCTCCTGCGCGAAATAGGATGAAGCGGCGCGGCTGTATGTCGGCGCGGAAAAAGTGGAGTTTTTGCCAGCCCGTTCTTCTGCCATATTGTTGTATGGCGAATTGGTGGGCAACGGTTTGTTGGATCCAATCGAAGATCCGTTTACCGGAAATGTATTGCCGCCGGAAACAAATCCATCGTACGTGCTTGCCACAAAGCGGGAAGACGGCGGGATTGAGTACGCTGTCTGCTTGAAAGGCGAGACAAAGCAGCTTTGCACCTATGAGGGGCGCGAGCAGCCGATTCCTGTCGAAGCGCTGGGGACGGAGATGATTCGTGACCGATAATGTCGGAAAATGAAGAAAAGAAGCAGGAACAAGGCGACAAATGTCTTGTTCTTTTTTTTTCTCTTTATGGTAAGATAGGCGAAAGAAATCGAAGTGTGAAAAAGGACGGTGGCAAAATGGACAAGCAGCGTCCGGGCATTACGGTGAACATTAACGGACAATCGCGGCCGTTTACCATTGAACAACCATCGGACGAGCAACAGGATGAACCCGGCGGACAGAAGCACAGAGCGGCTTCGCCGGCCGCTTCTTCCGTTGGTGGAACCTCGGTCGGACACCTTTCGCTCAGCCCTCGGCAGGGGGGCAGCCTTCCAGACGGTGGAGACGCAACGGATCGCGGGCGCAACGGCGGACAAGAAACGGAAACAGAAGTGATGGCCGTTGCTGAAAAGGAGGGGGCTGCCGCTATGGAAGCTGATGAACCGATCTTTTCCGTTTCAGAGGCAGTCCCCAAGAAGAAAGTCGGCAAAACGCGCCGGCCGTGGCTGCCGTCGCACGTCAAGCCGCTGTTTCTCGCGGCGGCAGTCGCGGCGCTTGTCGGCATGGCATTTGGCATGGTGATGCTTCGTCTTGTCCCGAAGGAAAAAGCGGAGCCATCGCCGGCGGCGGAAGCGTTGACAGAACTGACGGAGGATGGAGCGGTTTCGGGCAGAGGACGTGCGGAAAGCGAGTTGCCCGCCCCGTTTTCGGTCGATGTCATTCAGGCCGGCGTCTACTCAAATGCGGATTCGGCGGCGCGGGCAGCCGAATCGATTCGACAGGCCGACGTGCCGGTCGTGGTGGCTGGAAAACAGCCGGCGGCTCTCTATATTGCGGTTGGCGCGGATAAGGAAGCGCTGCGGGCGGTCAACGACCAATACCGAGGAGCGGTGCCGAGCACGTACGTGAAGGAGCTGTCGTTTGCGGCCGACACGAAGGCGCGCCGGTCGGATATCGTCCAAAAAGGAGAGGCGCTATACGGAAGCATGGCAGCAGTTTCCGCCGCTTTGCTCGCCGGCAAGGATGTGAGCGACGGGGAATGGAAGGCGCTGAGCAAGGTGTACGGCTCGTTTGAAAAAAGCGAAACACCCAACGACAACACGGTCAAGAAATATGCCGAGTCGCTGAAGCAGGCGTATTTGGCGCTTGTTGCCTACAAGGAGGGGGAGGAAAAAGAGCTGCTGAACAAAACCCAGCAGCTGCTGCTTGAGGCGCTTGCCGTTTACATGGAGTTGGTTCCCCTGCGGAGCTGAACGGCTCCGTTTTTTGTTTTTTCGCCCGCCTGCAGAAATTGCCTTTCACCGCAAAATTTGCTACGATACAAATGAATCTTCCGAACCGAAACGAAGGAAAGGAGAATGACGATGCCCCCACGGTTCGTGCTTGCCTCCCGTTCCCCGCGCCGCAGGCAAATCCTCGAGCTGGCTGGCTGGGCGTTTGACGTGCAGGAAAGCCAGGCCGATGAGACAATCCCCCCCGGAATGCCGCCCGATGCAGCCGTTCAATTGCTGGCCCGCCGGAAAGTGGAAGCGGTCGCGCCGTCTGCGCCCGGTGCCTTCGTTCTTGGCGCCGACACGATCGTCGTGTGCAACGGACGCTTGTTGGGAAAACCGCGCACCGAAACAGAAGCGTTTGACATGCTGCGGCTTTTGTCCGGACGAACGCATGATGTTTGGACCGGTGTCGCGATCGCGGCGCCGCACGGAGAGATTGTGTCGTTCGCTGAAAAAACAGCGGTGACGTTTTGGGAGTTGAGCGATGAGGAAATCACAGCCTACATCGCCACCGGAGAGCCGATGGACAAGGCGGGGGCGTACGGCATTCAAGGACGGGCCGCCTTGTTTGTCAGGCGGATTGAGGGGGATTATTTGACGGTCGTCGGCTTGCCGCTGTCGCGGACGGTACGGGAGCTGCGCCGGCTTGGATGGCCGCCTTACGGAATGGAGACGTGATTGTTTCAGCAAAGGATGTTCAGTCTGGGGCTTCGCCATGGCCGCGAGACGGCATGGGGACGCGATGTGGCCAAGCAGCTGGGCGCCCGCAGCGCGCCAGCCGTTTGGTCGAACAAAAATACGAAAAGGGAGGAATACAATGGCGTGGATGATCCGCGATGTGCCGAAAGACAGCCGTCCGCGCGAACGGCTGTTGTCGTCGGGGCCGGAAAGCTTGGCAGACCATGAACTGCTGGCGATTTTGTTGCGCACCGGAACGAAGGACGAGTCGGTCGTGCAGCTTGCCCAACGCTTCCTTCGCCACTTTGAAGGGCTAAGGCTGCTCAAAGACGCAACAGTGGAAGAAATGACGAATATTAAAGGAATCGGGCCGACAAAAGCGGCGCAAATTTTGGCGGCGTTGGAACTCGGCCGCCGCATCCACCAATCCGGCTACAACGACCGCTATGTGATCCGCTGTCCGGAGGACGGAGCCAAATATGTGATGGAAGATATGCGGTTTTTGTCGCAAGAACATTTTGTTGCGATTTATTTGAATACAAAAAACCAAGTTATTTATCGCAAAACGGTGTTCATCGGCAGCTTAAACGCTTCAATTGTCCACCCGCGCGAAGTGTTTAAAGAGGCGATCAAACGATCCGCCGCCTCTGTCATTTGCGTGCACAACCACCCCTCCGGTGATCCAACCCCAAGCCGCGAAGACATCGATGTCACCAAACGGCTCGCGGAATGCGGCCGCATTATCGGCATCGAGCTGTTGGACCATCTTATCATCGGCGATCAAAAATTCATCAGTCTGAAAGAAAAAGGCTATGTCTAACGGTTCTCATTTTTTGTCGAATCAGTTATAATATCAACTATGAGTTTTTCCGAATCCGTTTAGGCGGTGCTGTACAATTTATAAATGACTGACATCCGACCAATTTGGCCAATAGAAAAATGATAATACGCATTTCGTTTCGGAAAGGAAGATCAACGATATGTTTGGGATTGGAACGAAAGATCTTGGGATCGATTTAGGGACAGCGAACACGCTTGTTTATGTCAAAGGAAAAGGGATCGTCTTGCGCGAGCCGTCCGTCGTCGCCATTCAGCGCGACACGAAGCAAATTGTTGCGGTCGGCAACGAGGCGAAAAACATGATCGGGCGCACGCCGGGCAACATCGTGGCGCTTCGTCCGATGAAAGACGGCGTCATCGCCGATTATGAAACGACGGCGACGATGATGAAATATTTCATTCGCAAGGCCGTCAAAACGAAAGGGTTGTTTGCCAGCAAGCCGTATGTGATGGTATGCGTGCCGTACGGCATCACGGCCGTAGAGGAGCGGGCGGTCATCGATGCGACGCGCCAGGCCGGAGCGCGCGACGCCTATACGATTGAAGAGCCGTTTGCGGCTGCAATCGGCGCTAACTTGCCGGTATGGGAGCCGACTGGCAGCATGGTCGTCGACATCGGCGGCGGCACGACCGAAGTGGCGGTCATTTCGCTCGGCGGCATCGTGACGAGCCAGTCGATCCGCATTGCCGGTGATGAAATGGATGAGGCGATCATTCAATACATCCGAAAAACGTACAATTTGATGATCGGAGAACGGACGGCGGAGGCGATTAAAGTCGAGATCGGCTCAGCCGGAAATCCGGAAGGAATCGGAAACATGGAAATTCGCGGCCGCGACTTGCTCACTGGGCTGCCAAAAACGATCGAAATCAGCGCCGAAGAAGTGGCTGAGGCGCTGCACGATACGGTCTATGCGATCGTCGAGTCGGTGAAAAACACGCTCGAAAAAACGCCGCCGGAGCTGGCGGCCGACATTATGGACCGCGGCATCGTCCTGACGGGCGGCGGAGCTTTGTTGCGCAATTTGGACAAGGTCATCAGCCAAGAAACGGATATGCCGGTCATCGTCGCCGAAAATCCGCTCGACTGCGTGGCCATCGGCACAGGAAAAGCGCTCGACCACATCGACTTGTTCAAAAACAAGGCGAGAGACCATCGCTGACAGCAAGAAGGTGCCGACGCATGCCACAGTTTTTCGGAAATAAGCGCCTCATTTTTTTGCTTGTCAGCATCGTCATTCTCGTCATGTTGATCGGGTTTTCGCTGCGCAGCCGCGAAGAGTTGACGTGGCCGGAGCAGTTTGTGAAAGACACGGTTGGCTTTGTCCAGCTTCTGTTCGGGAAGCCTGCGCAAGTGGTCGCGGGCTTCCTTGAAAATGTGAGCGACCTTCGCCATACATATGAGGAAAATCAATTGCTGAAGGCGAGGCTTGAGGAGTATGCGGCGCTGCAGGCCGAAGTGGAGTCGCTGCGCCAGGAAAACGAACGGTTGCGGGCGCTTCTCGATAAAAAAGAGAGTTTGCGCGATTTTATCCCCATTCAAGCGACCGTGATCGGACGGAATCCAGACCGTTGGCGGGAGACGGTGATCGTCAACAAAGGTGCGCAACACGGGGTGAAAAAAGATATGGCCGTCATTACCCCGGCTGGACTTGTCGGCAAAGTGCAGCATGCTTCCCAATTCACATCCACCGTCCAGCTGTTGAGCGCGCTTGACCAAAACAACCGCATTTCCGCGTATGTCCAAGGAAACGAAAATGTATTCGGCTTAATTGAAGGGTATGACAGCAAACGACGCGAACTGATCCTTGGCGAAATTCCAATTGACGCCAAAGTGAAGGAGAAGCAAAAAGTATTGACTTCCGGCCTCGGCGGCGTGTTTCCAAAGGGATTGCCGATCGGTGAAGTGACGGAAGTCAAACCGGATCAGTACGGGCTGACGCAAGTCATCTATGTCAAGCCGTTTGCCAACTTGTACGATGTGGACGACGTTATGATTGTGAAACGGACGATCGATGCAACACTGCAAGAAGAGGAGGAGGCAAAGTGAACAAGTGGCGTCTCCCTTTCCTTGCGGTGTTATGTTTTGTCAGTGAAAGCATTTTGGTTGATGTATGGCCGAAAGGCGATGTATACATCCGGTATTTTTTTGTTCCCCGCTTTTTTCTCATTTTTTTGGTGCTGATGGCTGTGCACTTCGGCGGAACGCGGGCGATGGGGTACGGGTTTATCTTCGGGTTTCTGTATGACGTCGTCTACACAGAGCTGCTCGGCGTTTACGCGTTTGCCTATGCGCTCATCGCCTATGGAGCGGGCAAAGTGATGAGATGGCTTCACCAGAACTGGCTCGTTCTTTTTTTGTTGTCGTTGTTGGCTGTCGCGGTGCTTGACAGTTATGTGTACGGCATCCAGCTGTTGATCGGACGGACGGATTGGCCGTTTGCCGTCTTTTGGGGGCGCCGCTTATGGCCAACGCTGCTGTTAAACGCCGTGTTTTTGCTCGTCTTTTTGCACCCGCTTGAACGGTGGATGGCAAAAATTCGCCGGTCGGAGCAGGAAGAATAAAAGAGGAAAAACGGCCCGTTTTGTAGAATTATTCGTTGGGGTGAACGTTGTGGCAAAGCAAAAGCAGCAGTACGTGACGATTAAAGGGACGAAAGACGGGCTGACGCTGCAGTTGGATGACCGCTGTTCGTACGAGGACTTGTTGAAAGAAATCGAAGAGCGGCTCATCAAACGCGCCGGCGTTGCGCCAAACAGTCCGCTCGTCTCCGTGCATCTCAAAGTCGGGAATCGTTACTTGACGCCCGAACAAGAAGAGGAGCTGCGCGCGCTCATCCGCCGTTCCAAAAACTTGGTCGTCGATTCAATCGAAAGCAATGTCATATCGAAAGCGGAAGCGCTCGAATGGGTGCAAAAAATGAAAATTTCGGCTGTCCCGCGCATCGTCCGTTCCGGGCAAGTGCTTCATGTCGAAGGGGATTTGCTGCTGATCGGCGACGTCAACCCTGGCGGAACAGTCATCGCCGGGGGGAACATTTTCATCCTCGGCGCTTTGCGCGGCATTGCTCATGCTGGGTATAGCGGGAACAAAGAAGCTGTCATCGCCGCGTCGGTGATGAAGCCGATGCAGCTGCGCATCGGCGATGTGATGAACCGCGCTCCCGACTACAAAACGGACGAAGGAAATGAAATGGAATGCGCTTATGTTGATGAACATAACCAGATTGTTGTCGACCGCTTGCAGCTGCTCATGCATTTGCGGCCGAATTTGACGCGCTTAGAAAGGAGAATGTGACCGTGGGAGAAGCGATCGTCATCACTTCCGGGAAAGGCGGCGTCGGCAAAACGACGACGACCGCGAACCTTGGGACGGCCCTTGCCATTTTGGGGAAGCGGGTGTGCCTGGTCGATACGGACATCGGGCTGCGCAACCTTGATGTTGTGCTGGGGCTTGAAAACCGCATTATTTACGACTTAGTCGATGTCGTCGAAGGGCGCTGCACCGTGCAAAAGGCGCTTGTCAAAGATAAGCGGTTCGAGAACCATTTGTATTTGCTGCCGGCTGCGCAAACGAGCGATAAATCGGCGGTCAATCCGGGGCAGATGAAAGAGCTGATCGAGCAGCTGAAGCAAGAATACGACTATGTGCTCATCGACTGTCCGGCTGGCATTGAGCAAGGATACCGCAACGCCGTCGCCGGCGCGGATGAGGCGATCGTCGTCACGACGCCGGAAGTGTCGGCCGTCCGCGACGCCGACCGCATCATCGGCTTGCTTGAAGCGGAAGAGCACGTCAAGCCGCCGCGCTTGATCATCAACCGCATTCGCAGCCATATGGTGAAAAACGGAGATATGCTCGATGTCGATGAAATCGTCATGCATTTGTCGATCGAGCTGCTCGGCATTATCGTCGACGATGAAAACGTGATCAAAGCGTCGAACCGCGGCGAACCGATCGTGCTCGACCCTAACAGCAAGGCGTCGATCGCTTACCGCAACATCGCCCGCCGCATCCTCGGCGAATCGGTGCCGCTGCCGCCGCTTGAGGAAGAGGAGAAAGGGTTGTTCTCAAAGATTCGAAAAATATTTAGCCTGAAATAGAGGAATGAGGGCAATTCCGGTAGGGAAATTGCCCTTTTTGTTTTGCCCCTCGTCTGTGCCAAGCGCCGCCAAGCTGTGCGAAAAGCCTGCTTT
This sequence comes from Geobacillus sp. DSP4a, assembly GCF_013096875.1. Lineage (NCBI taxonomy): Bacteria > Bacillati > Bacillota > Bacilli > Caryophanales > Anoxybacillaceae > Geobacillus > Geobacillus sp. DSP4a. Next base: position 11,530 of record NZ_SDLD01000008.1, read on the forward strand.
TCACCGCCTTTTGAGTCGCAAACCATCATTTTTCGCCGCCGCGGCTGATCACGTCTGCACCGATGGGCAGATTCAGCGCCGCGAAAAACGCCTGCTCATATTCAAACGGGTTGTCTCATAAACTAGTACAAACGTTGTTAGAAAGGTGGAGGGGGGACGTATGGACCGACGCGTTCGGGAGATGAAAAAACGGATTGAACAGCGGCGGAAAGAGCGCCGTTACCAGGTGCGGGAACGAAGGGAACCGGAGTGGGGGATGGCGGATGAAGAGCGGTACGGGCTGCCGGTCGTTACGTACGACCGCTATTCGTTTGAATCGGGGCCGCACCCGCTGTTCCGCAAAGAGTGGTTTCTTTTTCAAACGCTCATCGCCGCTTGCCTTGTGCTCGTCACCGCCATTTTGTTCAAACATCCGTCCGCTTCGCTCGAGCCGGCCCGGCAGTTTGTCGCTCGGACGATGGAGACGGAATTTCAGTTCGCCGCTGTCTCGGCTTGGTATGAACAAACGTTTGGCGAGCCGCTCGCCTTTTTTGCACCGAAAAAAGAACAAGAAACAAAAACTGCCTCATCATACGCGGTGCCCGCATCCGGCCGCGTGCTGGAGAGCTTTGAAAAAAACGGCCAAGGGGTGATGATTGAAACCGCAAACGGCGAAAGTGTGGAAGCGATGAAAGAAGGGATCGTCACCTTTTCCGGTATGAAAGAGAATCTCGGGAAAACAGTCGTCATTCAGCATGCCGACGGCAGCGAGACGTGGTATGGCCATTTAGGGACGATATCGGTGAAACTATACGATTTTGTCGAAATGGGAAAAGAGATCGGCACCGTCCAAGCGAGCGAAACGGATAACCAAAAAGGGCTGTTTTATTTTGCCATTAAGCAGGGAGATAAATTTATTGACCCCATCCAGGTGATCTCCTTTGAATAAGTATATCGGGCTGCTTGGCAAACTGCACGTTCATCCGTTGTTATGGCTGATCGGCGGCATGGCGGTGCTGACCGCCCATTTTAAGCAGCTTTGTTTGCTGTTTTTTATCGTCCTTGTTCATGAGCTCGGCCATGCGGCGGCCGCGGCGTTTTTTTCGTGGCGGGTGAAACGGATTTTGCTGCTGCCGTTTGGCGGGGTAGCGGAAGTGGAAGAGCATGGAAACCGGCCGTTTCGCGAGGAGTGGATCGTGACGCTCGCCGGGCCGGCGCAGCATCTTTGGCTCGGGGCCGCAGCGTTTTTTTTCTGGAAGGCCGGTTGGATGGATGACGGGAGCTGGGAATTGTTTTTTCGTTATAACGTTGCTGTCTTCGGGCTGAACCTGCTGCCGGTTTGGCCGCTTGATGGCGGCAAACTGTTGTTTTTGCTGCTTTCGTATCGCCGCCCGTTCAGTGAGGCGCACCGGAATATGGTCGCCATCTCAGCGGCGGTGCTCGTTGTCGGCGTGATCCTTTTGCTCGTCGCGGCGCCGCGCCAGTTGGAGTTGTGGGTGATCGCCGCTTTTTTGGCGCATGCTGTCTGGCAGGAGTGGAAGCAGCATCCGTATATCGTGATGCGCTTTTTGCTTGAACGGTATTACGGAAAAAAAGGCGACTATACAAGGCTGCAGACGATCACCGCCTCCGCCGAGGAGCGCATCTCGGCCGTGCTGCACCGCTTTTACCGTGGACAAAAGCATGCGATCGTGGTCACTGGCGGGAGCGGCGAGCGGATGACGCTCGATGAAAATGAGCTGCTGCATGCGTTTTTTGCGGAAAAGCGGACCGATGCGCCGCTAGGTGCACTCATTTATTAAAGCGGCGACCGCCGCTTTTTTGTTGGCTTTTGTGGGGAAAATAGTGGTTGACGATGGGCTGTTTCTATGTTACTATAAATGACATTGTAGACTTTTTGTCCCTTTCGGAAAGGACAAAAGAGGGCGGCTGTCGCAAAAAGACGCACCCGTACTACAACCGCTCAGCGCGGGTTGTGAAGCGTTCCATCCGGAACCGCCTTGACGCTGGCGAGTCTGAGTATTATGAAGGAGGTGCGATGCATGTACGCAATTATCGAAACTGGCGGCAAACAATTGAAAGTGGAAGAAGGCCAAGAAATTTACATTGAAAAATTGGATGCCAATGAAGGCGATACGGTCACGTTTGACAAAGTGTTGTTCATCGGCGGGGAAACGGTGAAAATCGGAAACCCGACGGTCGAAGGCGCAACCGTGACGGCGAAAGTGCAAAAACATGGCCGGCAAAAGAAAATCATCGTCTTCAAATATAAAGCGAAAAAGAACTATCGCCGCAAACAAGGCCACCGTCAGCCGTACACCAAAGTCGTGATCGAAAAAATCAACGCATAAGATGATTCGCGTCACGATTGAACGGGAGGCGGACGGTTGCATTCGCGCGTTTACGATGGAAGGGCATGCCCATTTTGCGAAACGCGGAGAGGACATTGTATGCGCCGGTGCTTCGGCGGTTTCGTTCGGCACGATCAACGCCATTGAGGAGCTCACCGGCGTCCGCCCGAATGTGTCGCTCGGCCAAGACGGCGGCTATCTTCGCTGTGAGCTTCCGGAGCTGGAAGAAGCAGCGACGGCAGAAAAAGTGCAGCTTTTGCTCAAAGCGATGGTCGTCTCGCTGAAGACGATCGAACGCGATTACGGAAAATTCATCCGTGTAACATGGAAGTAGCAGGAGGTGACTGCCATGCTGAGACTCGATTTGCAATTTTTCGCTTCGAAAAAAGGGGTCGGTTCGACGAAAAACGGCCGCGACTCGATCGCGAAACGCCTTGGCGCGAAACGCGCTGACGGCCAATTCGTCACGGGCGGCTCGATTTTGTACCGCCAACGCGGAACGAAAGTCCATCCGGGCTTGAACGTCGGCCGTGGCGGCGATGACACGCTGTACGCCAAAATCGACGGCATCGTCCGTTTTGAACGGCTCGGCCGCGACCGCAAACGCGTGAGCGTCTATCCGGTCAGTCAAGAAGCGTAATATTGTTTCGAAAAACTCTAACCGTGGCGGTTAGAGTTTTTCTTTTTCCCCTCGAAAAACCGCTCCCGTTCGCTGTCAGAAAATGCTATAGTAAAAGTAAACTGTCCTCTCTAAAAAGGGAGAAGGAAACAACAGGCGGCGCGGGAAGCTGCGCTGCATTGAATAGGGGAGCGTTGCATGGAAAAGCGATGGACTGTCGTCGAAGTGATGCGCCATGCCCGCCATGACTGGCTGAACAAAATCCAGCTCATTAAAGGCCATTTGGCGCTCAATAAAGTGGAGCGGGTGCAAGAAATCATCAACGGCATTATCGGCGAAGCGCAGCAGGAAACGCGGTTAACGAACTTAAAGGCCGAACGGTTTGCTGAGCTGATGATGACGTACAACTGGGAGCCGCACCCGATTTTTCTTGAGTATGAAATTGTCGGCGGCGAGGCTGATTTGTCGCCGTATGACGAACAATTGAGCGAATGGTGCCGCCGGTTTTTTCGTCTGCTTGAGGCGCAGGCCGATGAGCAGGCGGAAAACCATTTATGCGTGACGATTGAGATTGCGGATGGGCGGGTGGGGCTCTTTTTTGACGGCCGCGGCGCATGGCGGGATGGTGATGCCATTCGCGCCTGCCTCGAGCGCTGTGAGCCATCAGCACCGCTTCGGCTCGTGTCGTTTGCTGTCGGGGCGGACGAATTGACGGTGGAGCTCGAGCTGCCGCTCGGCTCCGGGTCGCCTTATTGGTAAGCACATATTGACAGCATTGAATTGGCTCTGTATACAATAATAAATATTAGCTACACTCATTTTGTCATGATGGAAGCGAATCGGAGGAACAGCCATGTTTGTCGATCAAGTGAAAATTTATGTAAAAGGCGGGGACGGCGGCAACGGCATGGTCGCGTTCCGCCGGGAAAAATACGTCCCGAAAGGCGGTCCGGCCGGCGGGGACGGCGGCAAGGGCGGCGACGTCGTCTTCGTCGTGGACGAAGGGCTGCGAACGCTAATGGATTTTCGCTACCAGCGCCATTTTAAAGCGCCGCGTGGCGAAAACGGCATGTCGAAAAACCAGCATGGGAAAAACGCGGAAGACCTGCTCGTCAAAGTGCCGCCTGGGACGGTCGTTATCGATGCCGATACAAATGAGGTGCTCGCCGATTTGACGGAAGCCGGACAGCGGTTTGTCGTCGCCAGAGGCGGGCGCGGCGGGCGCGGCAACACCCGGTTCGCGACTGCGGCCAATCCGGCGCCGGAAATCGCCGAAAACGGCGAGCCGGGCGAAGAGCGAAACGTCATTTTGGAATTGAAGCTGCTTGCCGATGTCGGGCTTGTTGGCTTCCCAAGCGTCGGCAAATCGACGTTGCTGTCGGTTGTTTCCGCCGCGCGGCCGAAAATCGCGGAATATCATTTTACAACGCTTGTGCCCAACCTAGGCGTTGTCGAAACAGAAGACGGCCGCAGCTTTGTCATGGCCGACTTGCCGGGGCTGATTGAAGGCGCCCATCAAGGGGTGGGGCTTGGGCATCAGTTTTTGCGCCATATTGAACGGACACGCGTCATCGTCCATGTCATCGACATGGCGGCGGTGGAAGGACGCGACCCGTATGACGATTACGTCGTCATCAACGAGGAGCTGAAGCAATACAACTTGCGTTTGACGGAACGGCCGCAAATTGTCGCCGCCAATAAAATGGACATGCCAGGTGCCGAAGAAAACTTGCGCCGCTTCAAAGAGAAAGTCGGCGAGGCGGTGCCGGTCTTTCCAATTTCAGCCGCGACAAGGCAAGGGGTGCGCGAGCTTTTGTTTGCCATTGCGGATTTATTGGAAACAACGCCGGAGTTCCCGCTCCATGAACCGGAAGAGCCGGCTGTGCAGCGCGTCGTCTATAAGTATGAGAAAGAGAAGCCGCCGTTTACGATCACCCGCGGCAGCGACGGAGCGTTTATTCTATCTGGCGATAAAATCGAAAAGCTGTTGAAAATGACCGATTTCTCGCGTGAAGAATCGGTGCGCCGCTTCGCCCGCCAGCTGCGAGCCATGGGGGTGGACGATGCGCTGCGCGAGCGCGGGGCGCAAGACGGCGACACCGTCCGGCTGCTCGATTACGAGTTTGAGTTTGTCGACGACTGGGATGAACGGTAAAAAGCGGGGGAAGGTGCGGTGGAGAAAAAATTTTACTTGGTGCGCGAAGATGTCCTGCCGGAAGCGATGAAAAAAGTCGTGCTGGCTAAGCAGCTGCTTGAGCGGAAAAAAGCCGCCTCGGTCGCCGAGGCGGCGCAACTTGCGAACATCAGCCGCGGCGTCTTTTACAAATACCGCGACGCCATTTTTCCGTTTCAGGCGGTGACGAAAGAAAATATCGTGACGTTGTTTTTCCATTTGGAAGACCGCTCGGGCACGCTGTCACAGCTGCTTGGCGTCGTGGCGGCGGCCGGCTGCAACGTGTTGACGATCCACCAGACGATCCCGCTGCAAGGGCGGGCGAACGTGACGCTTTCCGTCAGTACGAACGATATGCATGAAGACATCGATGACCTGTTGGGGAAGTTGAGAAGGCTTGAATTTGTCGAAAAAGTGGAAATTGTCGGTTCAGGAGTGTATTAAAGCAAGGGAGAGGCAAACGAAATGAAAATCGGCTATTTAGGACCGAAGGCGACGTTTACCGAAGCGGCGGTCGCGGCGCTGTTTCCGTCGGAGCCGCGCGAGCCGTACAATACGATTCCCGACTGCATCGACGCCGCCGCCGCTGGGGAAATTAAGGCGGCCGTTGTGCCGCTTGAGAATGCATTGGAAGGGTCGGTCAACTTAACGCTCGATTATTTGATTCATGAACAGCCGCTGCCGATCATCGGCGAAATTGTCGTCCCAATCGAGCAGCATTTGCTTGTGCACCCGTATCATGCCCCACACTGGCGCGAAGTGAAAGAGGTGTACTCGCACGCACACGCCATCGCCCAATGCCGCAAATTTTTACATACGGTGCTCAAAGGCGCCAGTCAAGTGCCGATGACATCGACGAGCGCTGCCGCCAAATTTGTGAGCGAACACCCCCACTTGCCGGCGGCCGCGATCGCCAACCGGCTCGCTGCCAACGAATATGGGCTGGTGATCGTCCAAGAGAATATTCACGACTATGACTACAACCATACGCGCTTCATCGTTGTCAGCCGGCGGAATGAGCCGCTTTCGCCCAACTCGCCGCTTTATGCCGGCGACAAAACGACTGTCGTTGTGATGTTGCCGCAAGACCATCCTGGCGCGCTCCATCAGGTGCTGTCGGCGTTTGCCTGGCGGCGGCTCAACTTGACGAAAATCGAATCGCGCCCAGCGAAAACGGGCCTTGGAAATTATTTCTTTATTATTGACATCGACGCGCCGATGGATGACGTCCTCATCCCGGGGGCGATCGCCGAAATCGAAGCGCTCGGCTGCACGGTGCAGCTGTTGGGCAGTTATCCATATTATTTTGCCTAAAACAGTGAAAAACGCGAACGGTGTGTTCCTGTCCGCGTTTTTTTTTCTTTACGTGCATGCGGTTTCCGTTTAGGCTTCAATTAAAAAGCCGGCTTGTTTCAAAGCGCGGCAGGCGGCATCCAGTTTCAGCGGCGAGTCGGCCTCAAGCGTATGCAAATGCGTCCCATCCGTCAGCTGGAGCAAATACGACGATTTCGTCGCTTCGATTTTGGCGATAAACTGGTCCACTTCCAGGCGGTTGCTGACCATGATCGACGCGGTCAAGTCGCCGTAGACCGGATGTTCGATTTTGACGTCTTTCACCGTCACGCCGCAGTCCACGAGCAAATACAGCTCTTCTTTCGTCCGCTCGGGCGTATGGAAGCAGGCGACCGTTCGCGTATACGTTTTGGCCGGCTCAGCCGGCTTTAAATACAGATATCCTTGGCTTGTCGCGATAATCGGTTCGTTGCGCGCCTTTAACAGCGAAATGTCTTGGACGATCACCTGGCGGCTGACGTTCGTTTTCGCCGCCAACTCGGCGCCGGTAAGCGGTGTGTCGCTTTCTTTCAGCCACTGCAAAATGAGCTGACGCCTTGCTTCCCCTAAAATTTTCTTTTCCTCCTTCATCCTGTCCATCCCCCCTTTTGCGGCAAGATCATCTGTTCGAGCGTGGATACGAGTTCGTCAATGTCAGATTGTGTCGTCGCCATGCCGAAGGAGATGCGGACGAACTGCTTCGCTTCTTCCGGCGTTTTTCCGACGGCGAGCATCGTCCGCGACGGCGCCTGCTGTCCAACCTGGCAGGCGCTGCCGGTGGAAATGGCGATGCCGGCGCGGTTGCATTCGAGCATCACCAGCTGCCCGTCCAACCCGTTAACGGTCAAACCGACAATGTGGGCGAGCCGGTAGTCGGGATGGCCTTCGACCGTGATCGGCAGCTGTTTGACGGTGATGGCGTCAAGCAGCCGGCGGCGCAGCCGTTCGAAGTGCGCTTGCTCGCTTTCCATCCGATCGTACAGCTGCTTTGCGGCTGTGATGAAGGCGGCGATGCCCGGCACGTTGACCGTTCCCGGGCGAAAGCCGGATTCATGCGTCGCTCCCCGAAACACCGGACTCCAATGGCGGCGCGGATCGATATACACCGCTCCGACGCCTTTCGGCCCGTACACTTTATGGGCGGACACCGAGATGCTGTCAATCGCCATGGCTTTGACGTCTAGCTGTATTTTAGCAAAAGTTTGGACGCAATCGCTATGGAAAAGGACGCCGCGCGCCCGCAGCAGGCGGCCGATGTCGGCAAGCGGCTGGGTGGTGCCGATTTCCGAGTTGGCGTGCTGGATGGAAGCGAGAATCGTCTGCGGCGTGATCGCCCGCTCCAAATCTTCGAGACGGATGCGTCCAAAACGGTCGACCGGCAAGTAAGTGACACGGTACCCCTCTGTTTCCAACTGTTTGAACAGATGATGGAGAGAGGCGTGCTCGATTTCCGTCGTAATCAAATGATTTCCGTTCTGCCGGCGGGCGGCGACGAGCGAACGGACCGCGAGCACGTTCGCTTCCGTGCCGCCGCTTGTGAAATACACCCCTTCCGCTTCTCCGTTAATCATGGCGGCGAGTTCGCGCCGGCATAAGGTGAGCAGTTGTTTTGCTTTCGTTCCGACGTCATGCAGGCTGCTTTCGTTGCCAAAATAAACAGCTGCTGCTTCGGCGTAGGCCGCAATGGCTTCTTGGCACATCGGTGTAGTCGCTGCATAGTCCAAATAAATCATCGTTTCCCGCCTCACTTCATTTTTTTCAGCAAACCTCTTGCCATTAGTTTAAATGTGTGTAAATATAGATGTCAAGACAGGTGAAAAGAAAGGAGCATCCCAACATGGGAGAAGGCGGCGTTGTGATTGTCGGCAGCGGACTGGCGGCGTTAACGGTCGCTTACTATTTGCCGCGGCATGAAAATGTGATGATCTTCACAAAGAAAGGCCGATCGGACAGCAACTCATGGCGGGCGCAAGGCGGGGTGGCGGCGGCGTTGGCGGAAGGGGATGGCTGGCGCAGCCATTTTCACGATACAATGACCGCCGGTTGTCTCCATAACGATGAACGAATGGTTGAGCTCATCGTCCGCGAGGGGCCGGAGCGGCTGCAGGAATGGATGAACGCCGGCATGGCGTTTGATCTCGACGAATCAGGCCGGATTTCTGTCGGTCTTGAGGGCGGGCACAGCTTCCGCCGCATTTTGCATGCCGGCGGCGACCAAACCGGAAAGGCGCTCGTTTCGTTTTTGCTTCAGCAGCTGAATGACCGTGTGCCGATCGTCGAGGGGGAACAAGTGATTGACTTGTTGATCGAAGACGGCCGTTGCGTCGGGGTGAAAACGAAGCGGGAAGACGGCCGTGTTTCGGTCTGGCGTGCGTCCGCTGTCGTATTGGCGTCCGGCGGCTGCGCGGGGTTGTACACGTTTACTTCGAATGCGCCAACGGCAACAGGCGACGGCATTGCCATGGCGTATCGCGCCGGTGCGGCGGTGGCGGATATGGAGTTCATCCAGTTTCATCCGACGATGTTGGCCGCCATGGGAAAAGCGGTCGGGCTTGTATCGGAGGCGGTGCGCGGCGAGGGAGCGGTGTTAGAGACGGAAGACGGGCGGCGCGTGATGGACGGCGTCCATCCGCTTGGCGATTTGGCGCCGCGCGATATCGTCGCGCGCGCCATCGCTGCCGAGATTGACCGCGGCGGCTGCGTCTATTTGAATATTTCCGCTGTCCCCCATTTTCGCCGCCGCTTTCCCACGATTGCCGCGCTGTGCGAAGCGCATGGGATCGATTGGGAAGCCGGCCGGCTTCCGGTCGTGCCGGGCGCCCACTTTGTCATGGGCGGCATCGTCGTCAATGAGTGGGGGCAGACGACCGTACCCGGTTTATACGCTGTCGGGGAAGCGGCATGCACCGGCGTGCACGGCGCCAATCGGCTCGCGAGCAACTCGTTGCTTGAAGCGATCGTCTTTGGATTCCGTGCGGCCTGCGCCATCCGCCGTCAAGCAGCGTGGCCGGAAACGGTGCACCGAGCGGATTCATCCAGCCCGCGTCGTTTGATTGTACCACGGCTGCCAGAGCGGGCGTTGCTCCGCGAACAGCTGTCAACGTTTGTCGGCATCGTCCGCAACGGCGATCGGCTTCGCGAAGCGGTCGACTGGTTGGAACAGTTTTCGTTGCCGGATTGGCTGGATGGCGACCTTGAACGATTGTCGGCAGAGGAGATTGAAACAGGATATATGTTGCTAGTGGGCTGGCTTGTCGCTTCATCAGCGCTTGGGCGCACGGAAAGCCGCGGCGGCCATTACCGGAGCGATTTTCCGCGTGAACGCCCGGAGTGGCGGGGGCGGCGCCTCGTGCGGACGAAAGAAGAGTGGGCCCGCCTTGGGGCTGGGAGGTAAAGCGGCAAAGAAAACGGAGGGATGAAAGATGAACCGGTTGAAGCTCGAACAACTGTTGCGACAGTTTTTTCTTGAAGATATTGGCGACGGCGATGTGACGAGCGAGACGATTTTTCCGGCTCATGAACGGGCATCAGGCATGTTTATGGCCAAAGCGGACGGGGTGGTGGCCGGCGTCGGCATTATTGCGGCGGGCTATCAGCTGCTGGATCCGCGCGTCGAAGTAACCATCATGAAACGGGACGGCGAGCGGGTCGCAGCCGGCGAAGCGATCGCCGCTGCATCCGGCCCGGTCAGAGCGCTGTTGTCCGGCGAGCGCGTCATTTTGAATTTGCTTCAGCGCCTAAGCGGCATCGCCACCGTGACGCGCCAAGCCGTCGATTTGCTCGGTGACAGTCATACGCGCATTTGCGACACAAGGAAAACAACTCCCGGGCTGCGCATGCTTGAAAAGTATGCCGTCACGTGCGGGGGCGGCTACAACCATCGCTTTGGCTTGTATGATGGTGTCATGATCAAAGACAACCATATCGCCTTTTGCGGATCGATCGCCGACGCGGTCAAAGCGGTGCGGGAGCGGCTCGGCCATATGGTGAAAATCGAGGTGGAAACGGAAACGGAAGCGGAAGTGCTCGAGGCGGTCGAAGCGGGGGCAGACGTCATTATGTTTGACAACCGGACGCCGGATGAAGTGCGTTCGTTTGTCCGGCTCGTGCCAAAGCCGATCATCACCGAAGCGTCCGGGGGAATTACGCTCGCCAACGTAGCAGCGTACGGCGCGACCGGCGTCGACTACATTTCGCTCGGATTTTTAACCCATTCCGCTCGAGCGCTTGACATTAGTTTTGATTTACAATGACGGGGGGAGAAAATAATGAACGTACTGGAGCAGCTAAAACGGCTCGATGACATGCCAGAGCGCTATAGAACGATGGAAAAAAGCGAGCTCGAGGCCCGCGCTCGGTCGATAAAAGAGCGGCTCGGCCGCCGCTTGTTTATCCCTGGGCATCACTACCAAAAAGATGAAGTCATCCAGTTTGCCGATGCGACCGGCGATTCGCTTCAACTGGCCCAACTGGCGGCAAAAAACGATGAAGCGGAGTATATCGTATTTTGCGGCGTCCACTTTATGGCGGAAACGGCCGACATTTTGACGAGAGAGGAACAAGTGGTCATTTTGCCCGATATGCGCGCTGGCTGTTCGATGGCCGATATGGCTGATCTTTTCCAAGTCGAGCGGGCGTGGGCAGCGCTCACGGATCTATTTGGCGAAACGATCATCCCGCTTGTGTATGTCAACTCGACGGCGGCGATTAAAGCGTTTGTCGGCCGCCATGGCGGGGCGACGGTGACGTCATCCAACGCGAAAAACATGGTCAAATGGGCGTTTTCGCAAAAAGAGCGGGTTTTCTTTTTGCCGGATCAACATTTAGGGAGAAACACCGCCTATGCGCTCGGCGTCAGTCTCGATGAGATGGCGGTCTGGGATCCGCGTGAAGAGTCGCTGCAATGCAGCGGGCCGGTTGACAATGTCAAAGTCATCCTTTGGAAAGGGCATTGCTCGGTGCATGAAAACTTCACCGTCCGGCAAATCGAACAAATTCGGAGGACGAAACCGGAAATGAACATTATCGTTCACCCGGAATGCAGCTGGGAAGTCGTCCAGCAGGCGGATTACGCCGGATCGACGAAATATATTATCGAAATGATCCGCAACGCCCCGCCCGGCAGTCAATGGGCCATCGGGACGGAAATGAACTTGGTCAACCGGTTAAAGAACGAACATCCGGATAAGGAGATTATTTCTTTAAATCCGTACATGTGTCCGTGTTTGACGATGAATCGGATTGATTTGCCGCATTTCGTTTGGGCGCTTGAATCACTGGAACAAGGTGTGGTCGTCAACCGCATCACCGTTCCGAACGAAGTGGCCTGTCAGGCGAAAGCGGCGCTTGACCGCATGCTTGCTCTTGCCTAGTTCCCCAACCCGGCGTGACGGAATCGCTTCCGTCCGGCCGGGGATTTTTTTATCATAAATGGGCGCTCATCGTCATACATTGTGTTGAAAGACGATATCGGGAAACAAGCATCGGTCGGATAGAGTACAAACAGTCTCGGTGTAGGAGGGGGAGCGGAGTGAAAATCCATACTGTTCAGAAGGGAGATACTCTTTGGAAAATAGCCCAAAAATATGGGGTTGATTTTGAACAATTGAAAAAAATAAATGGGCATGTAAGCGACCCGGATATGATTATGCCCGGAATGAAAATCAAAGTGCCGACGGCGGGAGTGCCGGTCAAAAAAGAAACAAAATGGCAGGCGCCGCCGAAAAAAGCGAAAATAGAAGAGCACCCATACGCGGAAGCCAAACCGTTCGTTTCGATCGACATTGATACAGAGTTCGGCGCCGTTGCTCCAGAAGGCAAAACGCCGGCGAATGACGCACCGGACAACGAAGCGCCGAAAGCGGTGGTGAAGGAAGCACCGAAGGCGCCGGACAACGAAGCGCCGAAAGCGGCGGTGAAGGAAGCACCGAAGGCGCCGGACAACGAAGCGCCGAAAGCGGCGGTGAAGGAAGCACCGAAGGCGCCGGACAACGAAGCGCCGAAAGCGGCGGTGAAGGAAGCACCGAAGGCGTCGGTCAGCGAAGCGCCGAAAGCGGCGGGGAAGGCGCCAGTCAGCGAAACACCGAAAGCGACGGGGAAAGAGGAGCTGAAAGTACCTGTCAACGAAACACCAAACGCACCAGTAAATGAAACACCGAATGTGCCGGTCAATGGGGCGCCAAATGCCGCGAACGCCGAGGGAGCGAAAACGCCGACTGTCGAACCGCCGTTTGTGCATACGATCCCGCCGGCCGCTGCGTCCTCTCACGTTTCATTTGCCAAATCGTTGTCGAATCTGCCGCCGATTCCGCCGAAGCCGAGCAATATTTTACCTGGCATTATGAAAGAGGAAACAGGAGAAAGCCCGGATAAACTGAAAGGGGAGCAGATGGAACCGGAAAGTGATGAAGCGCCGCCGCTTCCGAACATTCCATACGTTCCGGTCGCGCCGCCGCCAGCGTCGGCGTTTGGCAGTGATCAAGGATGTGTGCCGGTGACGCCGATTTTGCCGGGGCCAGGGTTTTATGTGCCGCCGTTGCCAGCGATGCCGCCGTATTCTCCGTTGCCCAATCCGCCGGCCGGGGAAAGCCCAGAAAGCGGTGCAGCACCTTATCCAGGCATCAGTGAAAGCAGCAGTGAATCGGCGGAGTCCCCACCGCTTCTTGGGCCGGGTGGACATGGGGCTGCCATCCCGCCGGCGCCGCCAGCGGGAGCCGCTTTCGCTTCGCCGGGATACGCGCCGCCCGGGGTGTATGCGCCTCCGGCTGGGTATCCGCCAGTTGCCTATATGCCTGTATATTCGCCGGTTCCGCACTATGGGGGGTATGCACCGCCTGGCATGTACGTGCCGCCGGCTCCATACGGGTATGCCCCACAACAGGCGGCGCCGCTTCCGTGGCCGGGCGTCGTCTACCCGACAAGCCCGCCTGGGTATGCGCCTTCGCCTGCTCCGCCGGCCGCCAGCCCGCGCCTGTTTGCCGGGCCGCCGGATGAGGAGAGCGAACATGGTGAAGAACCATAATCCAATCGAAAGAGACGCCGTCGGCCGTCTCTTTTTTCTTCTTGACCGCCAATATCGGCTTGTTATTCAACAAGTTGTGGCATTGAAACCGCATGTCTTCGCCATTGCCGCCCGGCAAGGAATGTTTGTCGCCAAAGCGTATCGCTTTCCTGTTGCGGCCGCGCGGCACGCCTGGCTTCTTGCCGCATTAAGGAAGACCGGTTTTTCCGCCGCGCCGGCCCCTATGCCGATCGGGCGCGGAGGAGTGGTTGAAGCCGGCGGATGCTATTGGCTGCTGACGGAATATGTAGCCGGAGCGCGTCCAATCTCGTTTGCCGCTTGGGCTGACGCCGCTGACGGACTTCATTTGCTCGAACGTTACCATACCATAACGGCAAACATCGCCAGCAGCAAGCAGGAGGCGATGGGGCTGCCGCGTGCGCAGCTGTATGACAAATGGCGGCGCCGCTATGAGGAGTTTTGCCGACATTTGCCTGTTGTTGAAACGATCATGGACAAAGAAGACATTTTATTTACGCTGCGCTGGGCGGATTACTGTCTATCAACGTGTCGCGAGCATGCTCCAGAGTTGACGGCGGATTCTGCTGCCATCATTCATGGTGATGTCGCCTCCCATAATTTTTTGCGCACCACAACCGGCCAGATGTACCTCATCGACTATGACGCGGCCGCTCTTGCCTCGCCCGGGCTTGACTATTGCCAATACGCCAATCGCCTCTTGCCGTATATCGGTTGGTCATATTCAACACTCGCCCGTTTCGCTCCGCTTCGCCGTTGGTTGGAAAAACGCTGGTTTTTGCATGCGCTCTTATTTCCGGCTGATGTGTTTCGTGAATGGCGGTCAGCCGCCGCGCGCCGCCGCCCTCTTGTGTTTGACCGCAAGCGGAGAGAACGGTTTGTCCGCAGCCTTTATGCTATGCTACAATGAGAAATGGAATCTTTGGAAAAGGAGTCGAGGGCGGATGCAAGAAAAAATTGACAAACTCGTGCAATGGTTGCGTGACCAAGTCTCCTCAGCCGGTTTAAACGGGGCGGTCGTCGGCATCAGCGGCGGCATCGACTCGGCGGTTGTCGCCCATTTGATTAAGCGTGCCTTTCCGGACGATTCGCTGGGGCTGATCATGCCTTGCAAAAGCAATCCGAAAGATATGGAAGATGCGCTGAAAGTGGTGAAAAGCTGCGGCATCCGGCATTTGGTCATCGATTTGACCGAGGCGCACCGGACGTTGTTTGGCGCGGTCGAGGCCGAGCTGAAAGCCATCGGGGAATGGAGCGAAGAGCGCGCGCGTCTCGGAGATGCGAATACAAGGGCGCGTTTGCGCATGACGACGTTGTATGCGGTCGCCAACAATTACGGCTATCTCGTCGTCGGTACGGACAACGCCGCCGAATGGCATACGGGCTACTTTACGAAATACGGTGACGGTGGAGTCGATTTAGTGCCGCTCATTCACTTTACAAAAGGCGAAGTGCGCGAAATGGGCCGTCTGCTCGGCGTCCCGGAAGAAATTATCAAGAAAGCTCCAAGCGCCGGACTGTGGGAAGGGCAGACGGATGAAAGCGAAATGGGCACGACGTATGAAATGATCGATAAATATTTAAAAGGGGAAGAGATTCCAGAACGCGATCGGAAAATTATTGAACGGCTTCATGAACGTTCGCATCATAAACGGCAGTTGGCGATTGCGCCGCCGAAGTTTTAGCTGTCATCTCGTTGGGTTGAACTGACAGCGATAAACCCCCCGCGTTTGCCGCAAGCTAAACGTAAGGCTGGCTTCATGCCAGCCTTGGGCGAAGGAAACCAAGGGGGGTTTTCCATTGAGATACGCGGTCAGATGGATCGGCGCGTTGTCGGTCGCCGGATTGCTCGCCTCATGCACCAACTACCGGGCGAATGAGGAAGGGGCGCAGCGTTATCATGATGCGGCGAGACCGATCGGTTTTTACTCGACGGAGCGAGGCGACGATTTCCGCTATGGCCGATATGGGACGAATGCGCTCAATTATGACAACCGTTATATACGGGCGCGCCGCGGTCCGGTCACCGATTATTTGACGGACGACGGCCGCCTCGGAGGACCAGCAGCGACCCGGTTTGACACGGACGTTCCGGCTCTTCCGCCCGACGTCGATTTCGGTGACAGTGATTACAACTACCATGGGCATTTGCACTCGCTAAACGTCGATCCGCACCCGTCGTACTACCGAAGCTATGCCGGCGGTTTGGCTGAGAAGCTCTCCCGCCGCGCCGCAGCGGTGAACGGAGTCGACGATGCCCGCGCGGTTGTGTATGGCGATCAGGCGCTCATCGCGATTGCCACAGACGCCCGCCATCCCGAGCGGCTTGAGAAGCGTGTCGAGCAAGCGGTCGCTCCGTACGCGGACGGCAAGCGGGTGCGCGTCACCTCGAATCCGAGCATGTACCACCGCATTCGCACGATTGACAACGCGCTTCGACGCGGGACTCCAATCAATATGGAAGAAATCCGCCGTGATTTGCGCACCATTTTTATCGATGGCACGATTCAAGAACGGCCGGAAAACACTCGGTGACAAACCGAAAAAGGCGTCCCAAAAAAGCGGGGCGCCTTTTTTCATGGCTGCTCCTTCGCTGGAGCTTGGCTGACAATTTCCGCGTTTTTTGCTATAGTAATAGTCGGAACATTCCGTTGCGATGAGAGGAGAACTGTCGATGGCTGGACATTCGAAGTGGAAAAATATCCAACGGCGGAAAAATGCTCAAGATGCCAAACGCGGCAAACTGTTCATGAAACTGGCGAAGGAAATTTATGTGGCCGCCAAAAGCGGCGGAGGCGATCCAGCGTCCAATCCGAGCCTGCGCCTTGTCATTGAGAAGGCGAAAGCGGCCAACATGCCGAGCGAAAACATCGAACGGGCGATTAAAAAAGCAACTGGAACCCAAGAACATACCAACTATGAGGAAATTCGCTACGAAGGATATGGACCAGGCGGCGTTGCCGTCATGGTCGTTTGCCTGACGGATAATAAAAACCGCACCGCCGCCAACGTGCGTGCGGCGTTTTCGAAAAACGGCGGCAATTTAGGGGAAACGGGGTGCGTCTCCTACTTGTTTGAGCGTAAAGGGCTGCTGATCGTCGATCGCGAGCAGCACGATATCGACGAGGATGAGCTGCTGCTGTTGGCGATCGAAGCCGGTGCTGAGGAGATGGAAACGACCGATGAGTCGTTTGAAATTTATACAGCGCCCGAGTCGTTTGAATCGGTGAAGGAGCAGCTGGAACAGCATGGGCTGACGTTTGCAAGCGCAGAGATCACGATGATTCCGCAAACGTATACGACGCTCGAAGGCGATGATTTGAAAAAAATGCTGAAGTTGATCGATACGCTTGAAGATGATGACGACGTTCAGGAGGTATACCATAACCTGGACGAATCGGTGCTTGACGAATGACAGCGCCCGCCAATTGTTGCTTGAAAAAGGGGTGTACGTCCGTCCGCCGTATATGGTCTATCCAAAAGAGGTGGAATTTTGTCGATCGGCGGCAACTCGCTTTGCAAAAAAGCTAAGCAGAATAGGAATAAAATGGAGAGCAACGGTGAAACTAAGAGCGTAAGGGAATCACCATGCTGGAAGAGAGGAACGGGATGATGCGAATTCTTTCCACCCTTCTGTTGGCTGTTGCCGCCGTGCTGCCGGTCCATGGGGTGTCGGCTGCGCCGGTCAAGATGACCATTGTGTTACAGCAGCATTACTTAGACGGAGAGATGAGCGAGGAGAAAGTCACGGAAACGGTCGATTCATTGACGGAAATATGGAAGAAGTACCGCGACTGGCAGCTTATCAATCTTGATGACCGAACGATCGTCTTTCGCAAAACGGTCAACGACATTTCGCCGCTGTTGAAAACGAACGGCTATTTCGGGATTACAGACGATGGCACGTTGTCCATTTTTAACGGCAAACCGGGCCGATCGAGCGAAATTATCCAGTCGTTTTTCCAAATTGACGTACAAAAGCTCGAAAGCCGTCAGCAAGAAAAGCTGAAGAAAGGAATTCGCGTCCTCTCGAAAGAGCGGTATGAACAAGTGATCGAAATGTACCACCATTTTGCGGTCGTCCAATAAACCAAGCGAAAGCCCGTGGTGCAAAGCGCATCGCGGGATTTCTTTTTGCTATAATGAAATCATATGATACAATGAAAGGACGAAAAAAGGAGAGGAGCATCCATTGATCGAGTTTATCCGCGGGTACGTCGACTACGTCTGTCCGGAATATATCGTCATCGACCATAACGGCATCGGCTACGAGATCTTTACGCCGAACCCGTTTGCGTTTCAGGAAAGCCGCGAGGCGGCGGTGACCGTCTATACATACGAATATGTACGCGAAGGTGTGCACGCCTTGTACGGGTTCCCAACGCGCGAGGAGCGCAACTTGTTCACAAAGCTGCTTCAAGTGTCGGGCATCGGGCCGAAAGGCGGCCTCGCCATTTTGGCGGCCGGGCGTCCGGATGAACTGGCGCGGGCCATCGAGGAAGAAAACGAGGCGTTTTTATGCAAGTTTCCAGGCGTGGGCAAAAAGACGGCCCGGCAAATGATTTTGGATTTAAAAGGGAAGCTCGGGGCGCTTGCGGCGCCGGCGGCTGCACGTTCGGCCGCACCGCTTTCCGGTGCGCTCGCCGAGGCGGTGGCGGCGCTCAAGGCGCTCGGCTACGCTGAACGGGAGATCGAGAAAATCATTCCGGCGCTCCGCGAAGAAGCGATGTCGACGGAACAGTATGTGAAGCGGGCGCTGGCGCTGCTTTTGGGATAAACAGCGGCCAAAGGGAGGAATGACGGTGGAGGAACGGCTTGTATCCGGGGAGGTCTTAGGGGAAGAAACTGCGCTTGAACCGAGTTTGCGCCCGCAATATTTGCATGAATATATCGGGCAAGATAAGATCAAAGAAAACTTAAAAGTGTTCATTGAAGCGGCCAAGCTCCGCGAAGAGACGCTCGACCATGTGCTGCT
Organism: Geobacillus sp. DSP4a; assembly: GCF_013096875.1. NCBI lineage: Bacteria > Bacillati > Bacillota > Bacilli > Caryophanales > Anoxybacillaceae > Geobacillus > Geobacillus sp. DSP4a. Next base: position 29,998 of record NZ_SDLD01000008.1, read on the forward strand.
GTACGGACCGCCGGGGCTTGGGAAAACGACGCTCGCCGTGATCATCGCCAATGAAATGGGCGTCAAGCTGCGAGCGACATCTGGACCGGCGCTCGAGCGGCCGGGAGATTTGGCGGCGCTTCTCACTTCGCTTGAGCCGGGGGATGTGCTCTTTATTGATGAGATCCACCGGCTGCCGCGGGCGGTGGAAGAGGTGCTCTATTCGGCGATGGAAGATTATTGCTTAGATATCACGATTGGCAAAGGGCCGGATGCGCGCACGCTTCGCCTCGACTTGCCGCCATTTACGCTCGTCGGGGCGACGACGAGAGCCGGGGCGCTGTCGGCGCCGCTTCGCGACCGGTTTGGTGTCATCAGCCGGCTCGAATACTATCACGTCGACCAACTCGCCCAAATCATTGAGCGGGCGGCGGCCATCTTGCAAATCGGCATCGAGCGCGAAGCGGCGCTTGAGCTTGCCCGTCGGGCGCGCGGCACGCCGCGCATCGCCAACCGTTTGCTGCGGCGCGTCCGCGATTTTGCGCAAGTGCGCGGAGAGAGGGGAATTACGCTGCCGCTTGCTGTCGAGGCGCTCGAGCGGCTGCAAGTCGACCGGCTCGGGCTCGACCAAATCGACCATAAGCTGCTTTTAGCGATGATTGAAAAATTCGCCGGCGGCCCGGTCGGGCTTGAAACGATGGCGGCGGTGATCGGGGAAGAGGCGCAGACGATTGAAGAAGTGTATGAGCCGTACTTGATGCAGATCGGTCTCTTGCAGCGGACGCCGCGCGGGCGTGTCGTCACGCCGGCTGCGTACACCCATTTAGGAATGGAGGTTCCGAAGCGGTGAACAGCTTGCCAAAGTTGATCATGACGATTGGCGTTGTGCTCATCATTGTCGGGTTTGTCATGCAGTTTGTCAAACTCGGCCGCCTGCCGGGGGATATCGTCATCCGCAAAGGGAATATGACGTTTTATTTTCCCGTTGTGACATCCATCTTGCTGAGCGTTGTGTTATCGTTGATTTTTTACGTGCTCGGACGATTTCGCTGAAGGAAGGAGAACTGCGTCAACTACCCCCACTTAGCTAACGCTTGAAGTGGGGGCTTGCAACTCCCCAGAAGTGCAAACGGACTTCGTCCTCCTTCCTTGACTTGGGGTTGCATCAGGGGGCAGGTTGACGACTACCCAACGACGCAGGTCATGCCTGCATCGTTACCGATTCTCTCGGTGTGTCTGTTGGCAGTACTTGGCTTCCACACACAACAGACGGACCTACGCTCGATGTTTTACGGTTACAACGTTTCCTGTAACCAACTCCATACATCGAGTAGCCGTGATTGGAGTGCCTTTATTGAACGGTTTTCTCCACGCCTTTATTATATCATACACAAAAGAAAGGGGGGAACGCGCATTCCTCTCCCACTTACTCCCTTTGGTCGTTGAAGTGGGAGTCTCCTGCGCGAAATAGGATGAAAGTCGATTTGTTTGATTTTCATTTGCCGGAAGAGTTGATTGCGCAAACGCCGCTTCCAGACCGGGCGGCATCAAGGCTCATGGTGCTCGATAAACGAACGGGCGCCATTCGCCATGAAACGTTTCGCAACATTATTTCGTACTTGAATCCGGGCGACTGCCTCGTTTTAAACGATACGCGCGTCATGCCGGCGCGGCTTTACGGCGAAAAAGAGGAAACGGGCGGAACGGTCGAAGTGCTGCTGTTAAAGCAATTGGACGGCGACCGTTGGGAGACGCTCGTCAAGCCGGGAAAACGAGTCAAGCCAGGAACGAAACTCACCTTTGGCGAGGGGAAGCTTGAAGCCGTCTGCCTCGATACGCTGGAACACGGCGGGCGAGTGCTTGAGTTTTCGTATGACGGCCTGTTTTATGAAGTATTGGCCGAACTTGGGGAGATGCCGCTGCCCCCGTACATTAAAGAAAAGCTTGACGACCCGGAACGGTATCAGACGGTGTACGCCCGTGAAATTGGTTCGGCAGCGGCGCCAACCGCCGGTTTGCATTTCACCGAAGAGCTGCTTGACGCCATTCGCGAAAAAGGGGTGCATATCGTCTTCATCACCCTTCATGTCGGGCTTGGCACGTTTCGGCCAGTGCAAGTGGACGAAGTCGAGAAGCACGATATGCACGCCGAATTTTATCAAATGAGCGAGGAAACGGCTGAGACGTTAAACCGCGTCCGGGAGCAGGGCGGCCGCATCATCGCCGTCGGCACGACGTCGACACGGACGCTCGAGACGATCGCCGGCAAACATAACGGCCGATTTGTTGCAGAAAGCGGCTGGACCGACATTTTCATCTATCCGGGCTATGAGTTCAAAGGGATTGATGGGCTGGTGACGAACTTCCACCTGCCGAAATCGACGCTCATCATGCTCGTGAGTGCGCTCGCCGGGCGCGAAAATATTTTGCACGCGTATCAAGTAGCGGTCAAAGAGCGATACCGCTTTTTCAGCTTCGGTGATGCGATGCTCATCATTTGAGAAAGGAGACGAGCACGTTGACGACACCGATTCGCTTTGAACTGATCAAAACGTGCCGGCAGACGGGCGCGCGCCTTGGCATCCTCCATACGCCGCACGGCTCGTTTGAAACGCCGATGTTTATGCCGGTTGGGACGCTCGCCACGGTCAAGACGCTGTCGCCGGAAGAGCTGAAGACAATGGGGGCCGGCGTCATTTTAAGCAACACCTATCATCTTTGGCTGCGCCCGGGGCATGACATTGTCGCGGAAGCGGGCGGATTGCATGCGTTTATGAATTGGGATCGCGGCATTTTGACGGATTCCGGCGGCTTCCAAGTGTTCAGCCTCAGTGAATTCCGCCGCATCGAGGAAGAAGGCGTCTATTTCCGCAACCATTTAAACGGCGATAAGCTGTTTTTATCGCCGGAAAAAGCAGTCGAGATTCAAAATGCGCTTGGCGCCGACATCATCATGGCGTTTGATGAGTGCCCGCCGTATCCCGCGACGTACGACTATATGAAACGGTCGGTTGAGCGGACGAGCCGCTGGGCCGAGCGCTGCCTGAAAGCGCACCGCCGGCCGGACGAGCAAGGGCTGTTTGGCATCGTCCAGGGCGGCGAGTATGAGGAATTGCGCCGCCAAAGCGCCCGTGATTTAGTGTCGCTCGATTTTCCCGGCTATGCGGTCGGCGGATTGTCGGTCGGCGAGCCGAAAGACGTGATGAATCGGGTGCTTGAGTTTACGACGCCGCTTTTGCCAGCGGACAAGCCCCGCTATTTAATGGGCGTCGGTTCGCCGGATTCGCTCATCGACGGGGCGATCCGCGGCATCGACATGTTCGACTGCGTATTGCCGACGCGCATCGGCCGCAACGGCACCGTGATGACGAGCGAAGGACGGGTGGTGATCAAAAATGCCCAGTACGCTCGCGACTTCTCACCGCTCGATCCGAACTGCGACTGCTACACGTGCCGGAACTATACGCGCGCGTACATCCGCCATCTCATCAAATGTGATGAAACATTTGGCATCCGCCTCACGTCTTATCATAACGTCTATTTTTTGATAAAATTGATGGAGCAGGTGAGACAAGCGATCCGCGAAGATCGACTCGCCGATTTCCGCGAGGAATTTTTCGAACGCTACGGCTTCAACAAGCCGAATGCAAAAAACTTTTGACGACCGGAAAGGAGGGGGATTGCATGAACGCAGTGATCGCCAATTTGTTGCCGATTGTGCTGTTTTTTGTGATTTTCTACTTTTTGCTCATTCGCCCGCAACAAAAACGGCAGCGCGCCATCCAGCAAATGCAGGCGAATTTGAAAAAAGGCGATAAAATCATCACGATCGGTGGATTGCACGGCATCATCGACTCGGTCGATGAGGACAAAATCATCGTTCGCGCCGGCGACGGCACGCGACTGACGTTCGACCGCTCTGCGGTAAGAGAAGTGGTGGCGGAAAGCAAGGCATAGTGGAAGCTCAGAGGGCGGCGCCTAAGCCAGGCCGCCGTCAAAAAAGCGGCTGTTTCCCAATGAAACAGCCGCTTTTGCATTGATGCGCCCGCTTACGCCCGCTCGCGGCGCACCGGAGACAAGTTGACGCCGACGATGCCGCCGAGGGAGGCGGCAATCAAAAAGCCAAGATGGTATAGCCATTGTTCGATGGTAAACGGTTTTTCGATGCCGAGAAACTGAAACAAAAAGACAATTGCCGTAAACGAAAGGCCGGTCAGCCCGCCGGCGAGCCATCCTTTTTCTTGGCTTTTTCCGCCGGCGACAACGCCGCCGATAAACAGCGAGACAACCGAGGCGGCAAACACGATCCAGGTGAGCGATGATTCGTGAATGTCCGTCCATTTGAGCAACAACGAAAAAATGAAGCTGACGAGCGCCGCCAACACAAAAACTGTGGCGATTCCATACACCAGTGCGCTGCCAAGCCGTGACACCGCGATCCCTCCTTGGCCCAAACGCTTTTTACCACAATATATTCACCGCCGGACAGGTTTAGACGTTTATTTTCGCTTGTTTTTGCCGGCCAGCCAGTGCAGCCCCGGAAGGTAGACGAGCTCTTCGCGCCGGATGAGCCGGAACAGAACGAGGCAGGTGGCATATAGGGCGGCTGTGGCGGCCATGGCAAGCAGCGTCCAAAGCGGTGCGGGCACCGCCAAAAGCGGATGGCGGGAGAGCGCATAGCCGATTGCGCCCGCAGCGATGATGGCGCCAAGCGCTTTGATGTACTCGCGCGCATCGATGGAAAAAGACACCATCTTGACGACCGTGGCAAAGTGAAGCAACGTCACAAGAACGGTGCTGACTGCAGTCGCCAGCGCCGCGCCCATAATGCCCAAACTTGGATGGGAAGCAAGGACGAAGATGCACACGAGCTTCACCACTGCTCCGATCAAGCTGTTCGTCATGGCGGCTTTCGCCAAGTCCAGTCCTTGCAAGATCGCCTGCAGCGGGCCTTGGAAATAATACAATAAGAAAAACGGCGCCATCACTTGAATAAAGATCGCGGCTTCACTTGTGCCGTACATCCAGCGCATGAGCGGCTCGGCGAACAAGTAAAGAATGACGGTGGAAAGGCCGCCGGTGATAAGCGACAAGCGCATCGCCTGGGTGATCCGGTATTCGACCAAAAGCAGCTTGCGTTGCGCCATGGCTTCGCTGATGGCCGGCACCAGGGTGGTCGAAAGCGCGTACGTAATAAACGACGGCAACGTCAACAATGGCAGCGCGTAGCCGACAAGCTGTCCGTATTGCCTTGTGGCAGTGGAGGCGGCGATGCCGGCCAATGCCAAGCTGTTGGCGACGACGATTGGCTCAAAAAACCAAGAAAGCGAGCCGATCAAACGGCCGCCGGTCGTTGGCAAGGCAATGCGCATGAGGCGGACGAACGTCTCTTTGCCGGCTTGGACGTAGTGAAAAAACTTTGTCCGCAGGCGAATCGATTTTTTAACCTTAAATAAAAACAGCAAATACAATAATGCTGCCAGCTCGCCGAGAACGGAAGACGCCATAGCGCCGGCGGCGGCATATTCGACGCCGTACGGCAAAAGAGGCTGTGTGCATAAGGCGATCAAGCTGATGCGGACGACTTGTTCAATCAAAAGCGAGTAGGCGTACGGTTTCATTTGCTGGCGTCCTTGAAAGTAGCCGAGCAGCACCGAAGAGATGGCAGCGATCGGCACAATTGGAGCGATGGCAAGAAGCGGATAGTACGTGCGCGGGTCGGTGAACATCGTCCGGGAGAGCCATGGCGCAACAGCGATGAACGCCGGCAGAAGCACGATGCTTAGCGCGCCGGTGGTGGCCAGCGACACGACGAGAATTTGTTTCACCCGCTGCCGGTCGCCGGCCGCCTCTGCTTCGGCGACGAGTTTGGAAATGGCGACCGGCAGCCCGATCTGCGTCGCGGTAATCGCTAAAAAGAGCGTCGGCACGGCCATCATGTACAGCCCGACTCCTTCATCGCCGATCATGCGGGCGACGACAATTCGGTTGATGAAACCGAGAATTTTCGTAATAAAGCCAGCGACGATTAAAATGACCGTACCTTGTAAAAATTTAGACATTTTCTCCCCCTGCCTTCTCAAATGCCTCCATCTTTTATACAATATATGCAAGGCCCATGGCCAAGCATGACAAGATTGGCAGGCGGCAATGGATACAAGGGGGTATGGGGGATGGATGAAAACCGGAAGCTGCGCGAACAGCTCATGCCGGCGCTCGAGTCGAAGTGCGATGAGTTTCGTCTTCTCGGCTATACGCAAGTGACGATGGACGGGCTGTGGGAATGTTTATGTTCCCGCAAGTGGAAACATCGGCCGGCGGAAAAAAAACTGCATGAGTTGGTCAGCGACATTTTCTCTCTTTCGCCGAGCGAGTATATGATGTTTTTGACGATGCGTTCGTATAAGCAGCAGGCGGCCGGCGATGATGAGTTGGAGCGGGTTTTAAAGGAATTGTTATAGTGGAAAATTGACACTTGCCGGCTGCTGTTTCATAATGGAAGGCGAGGCCAATGTTTTGCTTGGCGTTGCGGCGGACGGCGCCGAGGCAAGTTGAAGGAGGATCTTAAGGAGAATGGTAAAACGAAGCCGCATCGTCGCCTTTTTTCTGCTCCTGCTTTTGTTCGCCGGAGTGATGGGGCCGACGATTCAAGGAATTGTACATAACATCAAACTGGGCCTTGACTTGCAAGGCGGTTTTGAAGTGCTGTATGAAGTGAAGCCGGCCAAAAAAGGCGATAAGATTGACCAAGAGACGCTGCAAAGCACCGTCAGCGCGCTGAATAAACGGATCAACGTCCTTGGCGTCAGCGAGCCGCGCGTTGACATCGAGGGAGGAAACCGCATCCGCGTCCAGCTCGCCGGGGTGAAAGATCAAAATGAGGCGCGCGAAATTTTGTCCACGCAGGCGAAATTGACGTTCCGCGATGTCAATGACAACGTGCTTATGGATGGAAGCGACCTCGTCCAAGGCGGAGCGAAGCTGTCGTTTGATGAAAACGGCCGGCCGAGCGTCGCTCTGAAATTGAAAGACGCCGACAAGTTCCGCCAGGTGACGGAAAAAGTATATAAAATGGGGCCGCCAAACAACATTTTAGTCATTTGGCTCGATTTTAAAGAAGGGGTGGACTCCTACCGGAAAGAAGCGGGCAAAGCGGATCCGAAATTTATTTCCGCCGCTTCAGTCAACCAAGTGTTCAATCAGACGGATGTGTCGATCGTCGGCAATTTTACGGTCAAAGAAGCGCAACAGCTGGCCGATTTGCTCAATGCCGGCGCGCTGCCGGTCGAGCTGCATGAAATTTACTCCACGTCCGTCGGCGCTCAGTTTGGGAAAAACGCCCTGCAAAAAACGGTGTTGGCCGGCATCATCGGTATCGCTGCCATCTTCGTGTTTATGATTTGGTTTTACCGGCTGCCGGGAGTCATTGCCGTCATTACGTTGTCCGTCTATATTTATTTGATTTTGCTGTTGTTTGATTGGATGAACGGCGTCTTGACGCTGCCGGGCATCGCCGCTCTCATTTTAGGGGTCGGGATGGCGGTCGATGCCAACATTATTACGTACGAGCGAATCAAGGAAGAAATTAAGCTCGGCAAGTCGATGCTGTCGGCGTTTCGCGCCGGCAACCGCGGCTCGTTTGCGACGATTTTTGATGCCAACCTTACGACGATCATCGCCGGCGCTGTTCTTTTTATTTACGGGACAAGCTCGGTCAAAGGGTTTGCGACGATGCTCATCATCAGCATTGTCGTCACCTTCGTCACGGCGGTTTACGGCACGCGTCTGCTGCTCGGACTGCTTGTCTCGAGCCGCTGGTTGGATAAAAAGCCGGAATGGTTCGGGGTGAAACGGTCAGAGATCTTAAACATCGCTGAAACGACCGATGAAACGGAAGTGCCGACGAAGTTTGACCGCTGGGATTTTGTCAAACATAGCAAAAAGTTTTTCCTGTTCTCCGGCGCCTTGACGCTTGCCGGCGTCATTTCGCTGGCAGCGCTCGGGTTGAATCTCGGCATTGATTTTACAAGCGGGACGCGCGTTGAGGTGACGAGCAGCCAGCCGATCGATGCGAAAGAGTTGAGCGGCTATTTCGAGCGGCTCGGCTACAAGCCGGAGGATGTCGTCCTGTCCGGCACGGATGGGAAAACAGGCGTCGTCCGCTTGATTGGCGTGCTCGATAAGCAAGAAATTGCCAAGCTGAAAAATGAATTGAAGCAAGCGTATGGCAACGAACCAAACATCAGCACCGTCTCTCCGGTCGTCGGCAAGCAGCTGGCCCGCAATGCGCTCATTGCTGTGCTGATTTCCTCGATCGGCATCATTCTTTACGTGACGATCCGTTTTGAGTGGCGGATGGCGTTGGCGGCGATCGTCGCCCTGTTGCATGACGCCTTTTTCATTGTCACTGTGTTCAGCTTGACGCGTCTTGAAGTCGATTTGACATTCATCGCCGCGGTGCTGACGATCATCGGGTACTCGATCAACGATACGATCGTCACGTTTGACCGCATCCGGGATTTGATGAAAAAGCGGAAAGTGAAAACGGTTGACGACTTGAAGTATATCGTCAACCGGGCGTTGCAGCAAACATTTACGCGCTCGGTCAATACCGTATTGACCGTCTTGTTTACGGTCATCGCGTTGCTCATCTTTGGCAGCGAAGCGATCCGCAATTTCAACCTCGCCTTGCTCGTTGGACTTGTGTGCGGCGTCTATTCGTCGCTTTGCATCGCGTCTCAGCTTTGGGTCGTTTGGAAAGGACAGGAGCTCAAAAAAGGGAAAGGAGCCAAAAAAGCGGCGGCCGAGGCCGAACCGCAGGTGTAACAGCGCGCCGGAAAAGTGAATGTGCTTTTCCGGCGCCTTTTTTGTTCGGGGCAATGCTCGGGGCGAAAAATGGATACACTAACCGTCAGATGCAACATAGGCAGCGTGTGAGGCTGCTGAATGCAAAGGTGGGGGAGATGGCCATGGAACACGAACAGCGATTCAAGCAGGCGAAAACAGCAGCGGTCGTCGGCATCGCCGGCAACATGGCGCTCGCTGTCGTCAAGGCGGCCGTCGGCATATGGAGCCAAAGCCAGGCGTTAATTGCTGACGCCGCTCATTCGGCGTCCGATGTCGCCGGCTCGTTTGCTGTTTGGGTCGGGCTGCGCGCCGCGGCGTGCCCGCCGGATGAAGACCATCCGTACGGGCACGGAAAGGCGGAATCCATCGCCGCCATTATTGTGGCGGTTCTTCTGTTTCTCGTCGGGCTCGAGATCGGGCGTTCCGCGCTTGAATCCTTTTTTGCCCCGCTGTCTCCGCCGGGGGTCGCGGCCATTTATGTTCTGTTGTTGTCGATCGTTGTCAAAGAAGCGATGTTCCGCTACAAATACCGGCTCGGAAAAAAACTGCAAAGCGATGCATTAATCGTCAACGCTTACGAGCACCGCTCCGACGTTTTCTCTTCACTCGCCGCGCTCGCCGGCGTCGGCGCCGCCATTCTCGGCGGAAAATGGGGGATCGGCTGGCTTGTGTACGCTGATCCGCTTGCCGGGCTGTTCGTGGCGATTCTTGTGTTGAAAATGGCATGGGAGCTTGGACGCCATTCGATCCATACGGCGATTGACCACGTGCTGCACGAGGAAGAAACCGGCTATTTGCGCGAGGCGGTCTTGTCCATTCCCGATGTGCGGCAAATCAATGAGCTGCATGCACGAGAGCACGGCCATTACGTCATCGTCGATTTGAAAATCGCCGTCGATCCGCGCTTGACGGTCGAAGAGGGGCACCGGATCGGAAAGAAAGTGAAAGAAAAACTGCTGACGCTGCCGCGCGTCCGCAATGTCATGGTTCACATCAACCCGTACAACCCGGAAAAAAAACCGTAATGTCGTTGCCTGCCCTTTTCTCCTTTTTGTATAATAAGGAGAGTTGAGGTGGGAGACATGTTGAAAGCGAAAACGCGTTGGGAGGTGGAGCGCCTCGATGAGCAGGCGGTGAGGCGGCTGGCTGAGGAAGCCGGCGTCACGCCCTTATTGGCGAGGCTTCTCGTCCGCCGCGGGGTGCGGACGGTCTCGGAGGCGGCGTCGTTTCTCAATCCGCTTGAGCAATCGTTTCATGATCCGTTTTTGCTTGACGGGATGGAGCGCGCGATTCAGCGTCTAAAGCGGGCGATCGACGCGGGTGAACGCGTGTTGGTATACGGCGATTACGATGCCGATGGCGTTTGCAGCACGTCGGTGATGGTGAGTGCTCTCAAGGAGGCGGGAGCGTCGGTCGAGTTCTACATTCCGAACCGATTTACGGAAGGATACGGGCCGAACATGGCGGCGTTTCGCTCCGCAAAAGAGCGCGGCGTTTCCGTCATTGTGACCGTCGACAATGGGATTGCGGCGGTCAAGGAAATTGCGGCCGCCAACGAGTGGGGGATGGATGTCATCGTAACGGATCACCACGAGCCAGGTCCGGTGTTGCCGGAGGCGCATGCGATCATTCATCCGAAGCAGCCGGGAAGTACATATCCGTTTCGCGATTTAGCCGGCGTCGGCGTTGCGTTTAAGGTAGCCCATGCCTTGCTTGGGCGGGTGCCGCGCCATTTGCTTGATTTGGTGGCGATTGGAACGATTGCCGATTTAGTGCCGCTCGTTGGGGAAAACCGGATTCTCGCCGCCCAAGGACTTGAAGCGCTGCGAGAAACGAAGCGCGCCGGTCTGCGCGCCCTTTGGCGGCAATGCCGCATTGATGCGGCGGCCATCAACGAACAGACGGTCGGATTTGTCATCGCTCCGCGCTTGAACGCGGCGGGGCGCCTCGGCGGCGCCGACCCGGCGGTGGCGCTCTTAATGACGGACGATGAGGACGAAGCGGCGCAACTGGCGGCGGAGATGGACGAGTTAAACCGCGAACGCCAGCAGTTGGTGGCGCAAATTGCGGACGAGGCAGCCGAGATGGTGCGCCGTCAGTTTCCCCCTGAAGAACACCGCGTGCTTGTTGTCGCCGGCGAAGGGTGGAATGCCGGGGTCGTCGGCATTGTCGCCTCCAAGCTCGTCGAGCAGTTTTACCGTCCGGCGGTGGTGTTGGCGGTTGACCGGGAAAAAGGGATCGCCAAAGGGTCGGCACGCAGCATCCACGGGTTCGACTTGTTCGCCAGTTTGTCGCGGTGCCGCGACCTGTTGCCGCATTTCGGCGGCCATCCGATGGCCGCAGGAATGACGTTGGCGCTTGACGATGTAGAACCATTGCGGCGGCGGCTGAACGCCATCGCCGCGGAAACGCTGTCCGATGACGACTTGACGCCGCTGACGTTTATTGACGCCTCTTGTTCGGTCGCTGAGCTGACGCTCGACGCCGCCCGCGGGCTCGAACGGCTCGCTCCGTTTGGCGTCGGCAATCCGCGGCCGCTTGTTCTCATTGAAGGGGCGTCCGTTGAAACGATGCGGCGCGTCGGAGCGAACGGCGCCCATATGAAGGCGGTGTTTGCGCAGGAGGGCGCCTCAGTCGACGCCATTGGTTTTGGCCTCGGACCGCTGTGTGAGGAAATCGCCCCGGGGGCGCGCGTTTCGGCAGTCGGGGAGCTTTCCGTGAATGAATGGAACGGGCTGGCGAAGGCGCAGCTGTCGCTGTGTGATCTGGCGGTCAGCCACTGCCAGCTGTTTGACATCCGCGGCTGCCGCGACGTCCGTCCCTTTCTTGAGCGGTTGCCAAAAGAAAAGCGGCTGCTTGTCATGTTTCGCCAAGGAACGGGCGCGCGCCCTGATTTAGCCTCGTTTCGCGGGGAACTTCGCTGCGTGCTGACGGACGAAGAGGCGGGTGCGCTGGAGATTAGCGGCCGTTACGTTGTGCTGCTTGATTTGCCGCCGACGCTCGGGCGGCTTGCCGCCTTGCTTGGGGGCAAGGAGCCGGCGCGCATTTATGCGCTGTTCGCCCAGCCGGAAGCCCGATTTTTCCGTACGTTCCCGACGCGCGATCATTTTAAATGGTTTTATGCGCTGTTGCACAAATACCGTTCGTTCCCGCTTGCCGAGCGGGGCGGGCAATTGGCGCGCGCCCGCGGTTGGACGGAAGAGACCGTTCATTTTATGGCGAAAGTGTTTTTGGAGTTGGAGTTTATTACGGAGCAAAACGGCGTCATTTCGCTCGTCCGCGCGCCGGCGAAGCGCGATTTGCACGAATCGCCGACGTACCGCCGCTGGCGGGACGAGCTTGAGGTGGAGCAACAGTTATTATATTCTACTTATGAGCAGCTTAACCGCTGTTTGGCGGAAATGACACGTTCGCAAACGCACGAGGAGGCAAACGTATCATGGACTTAAAACAATACATTACGATTGTGCCCGATTTCCCGAAGCCGGGCATCATGTTTAAAGATATTACAACGCTGATGGACAACGGTCTGGCGTACAAATACGCGATCGACCAAATTGTTCAATATGCGCGCGAAAAACAAATCGATATCGTCGTTGGTCCGGAAGCGCGCGGCTTTATCATCGGATGCCCAGTCGCCTACGCGCTTGGCGTCGGGTTTGCGCCGGTGCGCAAGGAAGGGAAGCTGCCGCGCGAAGTCGTCCGTGTGGAGTATGGCCTGGAATATGGAACAGATGTCTTGACGATGCATAAAGATGCCATTAAGCCAGGGCAACGTGTGTTGATCACCGACGATTTGCTCGCGACGGGTGGGACGATGCGGGCGACGATCGATTTGGTGGAACAGCTCGGCGGAGTGGTGGCCGGATTGGCGTTTTTGATTGAGCTCACCGAGCTTGGCGGCCGCAAAAAATTGGAAGGCTACGACATTTTGACGCTGATGCAGTTTTAAACAGTCGACATTGTTCGCATCTTCGGATACAATAAAGAAAAAAGGGGCACTCACACATGAGTGCTCTTTCTTATTAACCGTATGAACGCAACGGACCTCTGTGCTTTGCAGCTTCAATTTTAATCGATTAAAAAGGTGATTCAACCCTATGGCCAATGAACAAGTGCTGACAGCGGAGCAAGTGTTTGAACGAGCGAGCTGCTATTTGTCGGAGCAGGATGTCGCCTTTTTGAAAAAGGCGTATGAGTTTGCCAAGCACGCCCACCGCGACCAATTTCGGAAATCGGGCGAACCATACATCATCCACCCGATTCAAGTCGCGGGCATTTTGGTGGACTTAAAGATGGACGCGACAACGATCGCCGCCGGGTTTTTGCATGATGTCATCGAAGACACTGAGGCGACAAAAGAAGACCTTGAGCGCGAGTTCGGCGCGGAAGTGGCGATGCTTGTCGACGGGGTGACGAAGCTTGGGAAAATTAAATATAAATCGCAGGAAGAACAGCAGGCGGAAAACCACCGGAAAATGTTTTTGGCCATGGCGCAAGATATCCGGGTCATTTTGATCAAGCTCGCCGACCGGCTGCACAATATGCGGACATTGAAACATTTGCCGGCCGAAAAACAGCGGCGCATTGCCAATGAGACGCTCGAAATTTTCGCTCCGCTCGCGCATCGGCTCGGCATTTCGAAAATCAAATGGGAGCTTGAGGATACGGCGCTTCGCTATTTAAACCCGCAGCAATATTACCGCATCGTCAATTTGATGAAGAAAAAGCGGGCTGAGCGCGAGCAATATTTGGAGGAAGTCATTCAAGAAGTGCGCGAACGGCTCAACGAAGTGCATATTCCTTGCGAAATTTCCGGGCGTCCGAAACATATTTACAGCATTTACCGAAAAATGGTAATGCAAAACAAACAGTTTAATGAAATTTACGATTTGCTTGCCGTCCGCATCATTGTCAACAGCATTAAAGACTGCTACGCGGTGCTCGGCATCATCCATACATGCTGGAAGCCGATGCCAGGGCGCTTCAAAGACTACATCGCCATGCCGAAGCCGAACATGTACCAGTCGCTCCACACGACGGTGATCGGCCCCAAGGGCGAGCCGCTCGAGGTGCAAATCCGCACATTCGAAATGCATCAAATCGCCGAGTTCGGAATTGCCGCTCATTGGGCGTACAAAGAAGGAAAGACAATCAAACCTAATTCATTTGAAGAAAAGCTGTCTTGGTTTCGGGAAATTTTGGAGTGGCAAAACGACGCGAGCAATGCCGAAGAGTTCATGGAATCGCTCAAGATGGACTTGTTTTCCGATATGGTGTTCGTTTTCACGCCAAAGGGCGACGTCATCGAGCTGCCAGCCGGGTCGGTGCCGATCGATTTCGCCTATCGCATCCATTCGGAAATCGGCAATAAAACGATCGGCGCCAAAGTGAACGGCAAAATAGTGCCGCTTGACTATAAGCTTCAGACGGGCGACATCGTGGAAATTTTGACGTCGAAACATTCGTACGGTCCAAGCCAGGACTGGCTGAAGCTCGCCAAGACGTCGCAGGCGCGCAACAAAATCCGACAGTTTTTCAAAAAACAGCGGCGTGAAGAAAATATCGAAAAAGGAAAAGAAATGGTCGAAAAAGAAGTGCGCAGCCTCGGTTTTGAACCGAAAGAAGTGATGACGGCGGACAACGTCAAGCGCGTTGCGGAAAAATTTAATTTTTCGAATGAAGACGATATGTATGCGGCAGTCGGCTATCATGGCATCACAGCGGCGCAAATCGCCCATCGGTTGACGGAAAAATGGCGGAAGCAGCGCGATTTGGAAGAGCAGGAGCGGAAGCTGGCCGAAGCCGTTTTTGAAGCGAAGCTGCCGGCTGGAAAAAAGCGCGACTGCGGCATCCGCGTCCAAGGAATGGACAACTTGCTCATCCGTCTGTCGCGTTGCTGCAACCCGGTGCCGGGGGATGAAATCATCGGCTTTATTACCCGCGGCCGCGGCATTTCCGTCCACCGCGCCGACTGCCCGAACGTCAAGACCGAAGAAGCGGCCGACCGGCTCATTGCGGTCGAATGGGAAAGCGGCACAGGCGGCGAGCGCGAGTATAACGTCGACATTGAAATCACCGGGTTTGACCGCCGCGGCTTGCTCAATGAAGTGCTGCAGGCGGTGAACGAAACGCGCACCGATATTTCCGCCGTCTCCGGCCGCTCGGATCATCGCCATAAAATTGCGACGATCCATATGACGATCGCCATTCATAATATCAGCCATTTGCAAAAAGTGGTGGAACGCATTAAGCAAATTCCCGACATTTATTCGGTTCAGCGCCTCATGAACAATTAGAGGCGGCGAAAGGAGGAAGACGATGAGAGCGGTCATTCAGCGGGCAAAGCAGGCAGAAGTCACCGTCGACGGCGAGGTCGTCGGGGCGATCGCCGCCGGGCTTGTGGTGCTTCTTGGCGTCACGCACGACGACACGGAAGCCGACGCCGCCTATTTGGCAGAGAAAATCGCCCATTTGCGCATTTTTGAAGACGAACAGGGGAAAATGAACCGCTCGCTGCTTGAGGTCGGCGGGGCAGTGTTGTCCGTGTCGCAGTTCACCCTTTACGGCGACTGCCGAAAAGGCCGGCGCCCAAACTTTATGGCGGCGGCAAAGCCCGACCATGCCTTGCCGCTGTATGAAGCGTTCAACGCCGCTTTGCGCGAAAGAGGCGTTCATGTAGAAACCGGCGTATTCGGTGCGATGATGGGCGTATCGCTCACAAACGACGGGCCGGTCACCTTGATCATCGACAGCAGCGAGAAACCGGGAAACCGATAAAGTTTCCCGGTTTCTTTTTTATTTTCGGCGAAAAATGGGAAAGATGAAAACAAGTGCGGCAATAAGAAAGGAGGAGCGCGATGCGGCAAACCAAAAGAGGCGAGCAGGCGCATCGGGCGGACGATGTGTTGTCCGCCGACTTTCACGAATGGGTGCGGCTCGAGGCCCAATATAGAGCGTTTGAGTTGGCATCCGAATTCGGTGTGGCGCCGAAAGACGTACAAATGTTGAAAAAACAGCAGCCCCGTCCGTAAACATGGCGAGTTGGAAGGAGCGCACGCGGCGTGTGGATGTTTCGTGGGCCGAGGCGGTGTAGCCGTTCAGACGAAACAGCTGCGAATGAGCGCTGCGCATCCGCTCAACACTGATCCGGATCGGTAGAGGAAAAAATCCATTGCATATGTATTGACAAACACATGCCCCTATATGATAATAAGTATTGGTTTAAAATTATTATAAACTAACAGTCACAGGAGGTAGATGAAGAATGTCACTCGTAGGGAAAAAAGTGCAACCATTCCGTGCCCAAGCGTATCACAACGGCGAATTCATTGAAGTGACAGAGCAAGACTTCATGGGAAAATGGAGCATCGTTTGCTTCTATCCAGCGGACTTTACGTTCGTCTGCCCGACGGAGCTCGAAGATTTGCAAGACCACTACGCGACGTTCAAAGAACTTGGCGTAGAAGTGTACTCGGTTTCGACCGACACTCACTTTACTCATAAAGCATGGCACGATACATCGCCAGCTATCGGCAAAATCGAATACGTGATGATCGGCGATCCTTCGCATCAACTGTCGCGCATGTTTGATGTGCTCGATGAAGAACAAGGATTGGCGCAACGCGGCACGTTCATCATTGACCCAGACGGCGTCATTCAAGCGGTGGAAATCAATGCGGACGGCATCGGCCGCAACGCCAGCACGCTGATTGATAAAATTAAAGCGGCCCAATACGTGCGCAACCATCCGGGTGAAGTCTGCCCGGCGAAATGGAAAGAAGGAGCGGAAACGCTGAAGCCGAGCCTTGACCTTGTCGGCAAAATTTAAGGGGGCTTAGGAGATGCTGTTGGATGCTGATATCAAGGCACAACTAGCTCAGTATTTGCAATTGCTTGAAAATGATATTGTCTTGACGGTAAGCGCGGGAGACGACAACGTTTCCCGCGATATGCTTGCTTTAATCGATGAATTAACGGCGATGTCGCCGAAAATCAAAGTGGAAAAAGCGAAGCTGGAACGAACGCCAAGCTTCAGCGTCAACCGGGTCGGCGAAAACACCGGCATCACCTTCGCCGGCGTGCCGCTCGGCCATGAATTTACGTCCCTCGTTTTGGCGCTGCTTCAAGTGAGCGGGCGGCCGCCGAAAGTCAGCCAAGACGTCGTGGACCGCATTCAACAAATCAGAGGCAAACATCATTTTGAAACGTACGTCAGCCTGACCTGCCACAACTGCCCGGACGTCGTGCAAGCGCTCAACATTATGAGCGTGTTGAACCCAGATATTTCGCATACGATGATCGACGGGGCGGCGTTTAAAGAAGAAGCGGAGCAAAAAGGGATTATGGCCGTACCGACGGTGTTTTTAAACGGCAAACTGTTCGCGAGCGGCCGCATGTCGCTTGAAGATATCCTCGCCAAATTAGGGAGTGCTCCGGACGCTTCTTCCTTCGCCAACAAAGAGCCGTTTGATGTGCTGGTGATCGGCGGCGGCCCTGCAGGTGCGACAGCAGCCATTTACGCAGCGCGCAAAGGCATTCGCACTGGCATTGTCGCGGAGCGCTTCGGCGGACAAATTTTAGATACGCTCGGCATTGAAAACTTTATCAGCGTCAAATATACGGAAGGACCGAAGCTTGCGGCCAGCATTGAAGAACATGTAAAGCAATACAACGTCGACATCATGAGCTCGCAGCGGGCAAAACGGCTCGAGAAAAAAGACTTGATTGAAGTCGAGCTGGAAAACGGCGCTGTGTTGAAAAGCAAAACCGTTGTCATCGCAACGGGCGCCCGTTGGCGCAACCTTGGCGTGCCGGGCGAGGAAGAGTTCAAAAACAAAGGGGTCGCCTATTGCCCGCACTGCGACGGCCCGCTGTTCGAAGGGAAGCACGTGGCGGTCATCGGCGGCGGGAACTCTGGAGTCGAAGCGGCGATTGACCTCGCTGGCATCGCCAGCCATGTGACGCTGCTGGAGTTCGCCCCTGAACTCAAGGCGGATGCTGTGCTGCAAAACCGGTTGTACAGCCTGCCGAACGTAACGGTGATAAAAAACGCGCAAACGACGGAAATCACCGGCACGGACAAAGTCAACGGCTTGACGTACATTGACCGGGAAACAGGAGAAGAACATCATATCGAATTGCAAGGTGTGTTCGTGCAAATCGGCCTTGTTCCGAACACCGAATGGTTGGGAGGAACGGTGGAACGGAATCGCTTCGGTGAAATTATTGTCGATAAACGCGGCGCGACGAACATTGAAGGCGTCTTTGCCGCGGGCGACTGCACGGACAGCGCCTATAAGCAAATCATTATCTCGATGGGCTCGGGTGCAACCGCGGCGTTAAGTGCGTTTGATTACTTGATTCGCCATTAAAGAGAGCCGAAGGTGGACCGCCTCTTCGATCCCATGAAGGGGCGGTTCAATGAATCGTCTCTCTTTTTTTACAACAAGGAGAAAAATGCGATGAGACATCAAGGTTTTTCTCTTTGCGAACAACCATGGATCACAGCTGCTAGGACAACTTGACAAACGGGCGAGATTGTCCGTAATATAAAATTACATCTTTCTCATACGGAACAACCGATGATGGAGAAAAGTAGTTAAGGTCCACATGGCCAGAGAGGAAGCGCCCAAGGCTGCGAGCGCTTCTCCATGATGGTTTAACGAAAGACACTCCGTAGGTTTCCCTTTGAACGCGCTTTGCGCCAGTAAAGGGGAACGTGTGCCATGCGTTAATGGCGACAAGCGGAAGCCGGATCGGCTTCAATTAGGGTGGCACCGCGGGAATGACGCTCTCGTCCCTATGATCATGGGGACAAGGGCGTTTTATTTTGGGCAAAGGAGGATGAGCATGGCTTTTCAAATTCCAAGAGGGACACAAGATGTGCTGCCGGGTGACTCGGAAAAATGGCAATATGTCGAGCACATTGCCCGCAGCCTCTGCAGCCGGTATGGGTATCAGGAAATCCGGACGCCGATTTTTGAACATACGGAGCTTTTTTTGCGCGGCGTGGGGGATACAACGGACATTGTGCAAAAAGAAATGTACACGTTCGAAGACAAAGGGGGGCGCGCGCTGACGCTCCGCCCGGAAGGAACGGCGCCGGTTGTCAGAGCGTTTGTCGAGCATAAGCTGTACGGCAGTCCGAACCAGCCGCTGAAATTGTATTACAGCGGGCCGATGTTTCGCTACGAGCGTCCGGAAGCGGGACGGTTCCGCCAGTTCGTCCAGTTCGGCGTCGAGGCGCTCGGCAGCAGCGATCCGGCGATTGACGCCGAGGTGATGGCGCTAGCGATGCATATTTACGAAGCGCTTGGCTTAAAACGGATCCGGCTTGTCATGAACAGCTTGGGCGACCTTGACAGCCGCCGGGCGCACCGAGAGGCGCTTGTTCGCCATTTTTCAAACCGCATCCACGAGCTGTGCCCGGACTGCCAGACGAGGCTTCATACGAATCCGCTCCGCATTCTCGACTGCAAAAAAGACCGCGATCATGAGCTGATGGCGACGGCGCCGTCGATTTTAGACTATTTAAATGACGAATCGCGTGCCTATTTTGAGAAAGTGAAACAATACTTGACAGCGCTCGGCATCCCGTTTGTCATCGATGCGCGGCTCGTGCGCGGGCTTGACTATTACAACCACACGACGTTTGAAATTATGAGCGAAGCGGAAGGATTTGGCGCGGCGGCGACGCTGTGCGGCGGCGGGCGTTACAACGGGCTTGTCCAAGAAATCGGCGGTCCGGAGACGCCGGGCATCGGCTTTGCCTTGAGCATCGAGCGGCTGTTGGCCGCCCTTGACGCCGAAGGAGTGGAATTGCCGGTGGAGAGTGGGCTTGACTGCTATGTCGTCGCTGTCGGTGAGCGGGCGAAAGACGAGGCGGTCCGCCTCGTTTATGCATTGCGCCGCTCCGGATTGAGGGTCGATCAAGATTATTTGGGTCGAAAATTGAAGGCGCAGCTGAAGGCCGCCGACCGGCTTGGGGCATCGTTTGTCGCCATTATCGGCGATGAAGAACTCGAGAGACAGGAAGCGGCGGTAAAGCATATGGCGAGCGGCGAGCAAACGAATGTACCGCTCGGCGAGTTGGCGCACTTTTTGCATGAACGGATCGGGAAGGAGGAGTGAGCGAATGGAACGCACATATCATTGCGGAGAAGTGCCGGAAACGGCCGTCGGCGAGCGCGTCGTGCTCAAAGGCTGGGTGCAAAAGCGCCGCGACTTAGGCGGCCTCATTTTCATTGACTTGCGCGACCGAACGGGCATCGTCCAAGTTGTCGCCAGCCCCGATGTCTCGGCCGAGGCGCTGGCGGCAGCGGAACGCGTGCGGAGCGAATACGTTTTAAGCGTCGAAGGAACGGTCGTCGCCCGCGCGCCCGAGACGGTCAATCCGAACATCGCGACCGGCCGCATTGAAATTCAAGCGGAACGAATCGAGATCATCAACGAGGCAAAAACGCCGCCGTTTTCGATTTCCGATGACACGGATGCGGCGGAAGACGTGCGCTTAAAATATCGGTATTTGGATTTGCGCCGCCCAGTCATGTTTCAAACACTGGCGCTTCGCCACAAAATCACAAAGACGGTGCGCGACTTTTTGGATAGCGAACGCTTTTTGGAAATTGAAACGCCGATGTTGACGAAAAGCACGCCGGAAGGGGCGCGTGACTATTTGGTGCCAAGCCGCGTCCATCCGGGCGAATTTTACGCCTTGCCGCAGTCGCCGCAAATTTTTAAGCAGCTGCTCATGGTCGGCGGCGTGGAACGGTACTACCAAATCGCCCGTTGCTTCCGTGACGAGGATTTGCGCGCTGACCGCCAGCCGGAATTTACGCAAATCGACATCGAAATGTCGTTTATCGAACAAAAGGATATTATGGATTTAACCGAACGGATGATGGCTGCCGTCGTGAAAGCAGCAAAAGGGATCGACATCCCGCGCCCGTTTCCGCGCATCACGTATGACGAGGCGATGAGCCGCTACGGCTCGGACAAGCCGGATATACGCTTTGGCCTCGAGCTCGTCGACGTATCGGAAATCGTCCGTAATTCAGCATTTCAAGTGTTCGCCCGCACGGTCAAGGAAGGCGGGCAAGTGAAGGCGATCAACGCGAAAGGCGCTGCAAGCCGCTATTCACGCAAAGACATCGACGCGTTAGGCGAATTTGCGGCCCGCTACGGGGCGAAAGGGCTCGCCTGGCTGAAAGCGGAAGGAGATGAGCTGAAAGGGCCGATCGCCAAGTTTTTCACCGATGAGGAACAGGCGGCGCTGCGTCGAGCGCTTGCTGTCGAAGACGGAGATTTGCTTTTGTTTGTCGCCGACGAAAAAGCGATCGTCGCAACGGCGCTTGGGGCGCTCCGGCTGAAGCTTGGCAAAGAGCTCGGCTTGATCGACGAAGCGAAGCTCGCGTTTTTGTGGGTGACGGATTGGCCGCTTTTGGAGTATGACGAAGAAGAAGGGCGCTATTACGCCGCCCACCATCCGTTTACGATGCCGGTGCGCGACGACATTCCGCTGTTGGAGACAAACCCAAGCGCCGTTCGCGCACAGGCGTACGATTTAGTGTTAAACGGGTACGAGCTCGGCGGCGGTTCGCTCCGCATTTTCGAGCGCGACGTGCAAGAAAAAATGTTCCGCGCCTTAGGGTTCAGCGAAGAAGAAGCGCGCCGCCAGTTCGGATTCTTGCTTGAGGCGTTTGAATACGGCACTCCGCCGCACGGCGGCATTGCGCTTGGCCTTGACCGGCTGGTGATGTTGCTCGCTGGGCGCACGAACTTGCGCGATACGATCGCCTTCCCGAAAACGGCGAGTGCGAGCTGCTTATTGACGGAAGCGCCGGGGCCGGTCAGCGACAAGCAGCTCGAGGAGCTGCATTTGGCCGTTGTGCTTCCTCGTGAGGAATAATGGCGCCGTTGGAAGGAGAAACATTGGCGGCAGAGGTTCACAAACGCGAAAAAATATGATACAATCAAAGCAACACACCGTCCTAATGTGTTCGTCGAGTCACCCATCGTTTTGACCGAACAGTAGATGATCCGGGAGCCCGGGGTTTCCAAGCGGCGTGCACGCCCCTTCGTCACAGGGGAAGCGCAAACCTTGGAACAGGGCACCCACCTATGGGAGAGCGGGTTCAAAACGAAGGCATCGACGGCACGATTGGGACTGGCGACATTAAGGAATCAACAGCATTTCCCCTATGCGGATGGCCGCATAGGGGTTTTGTTTTGCCAGCAAAATGCCGTTGCCTCTTTTGCTGTCTTGATGGTAGGATAAAAAGCGGCATAAACATCAATTTTGAAGCAAACGGAGAGGAGAACGATGCTGCACCAATTTTCCCGCAATGAGCTCGCGATTGGCCCTGAAGGGTTGGAACGCTTAAAAAACGCCACCGTCGCCGTCCTTGGCGTCGGCGGCGTGGGGTCGTTCGCCGTCGAGGCGCTCGCCCGCTCCGGCATTGGCCGGTTGGTGCTTGTTGATCGCGATAACGTCGATATCACCAACATCAACCGGCAAATCCATGCGTTGCTCTCGACCATTGGGCGTCCGAAAGTGGAGCTCATGAAAGAGCGCATCGCCGACATCAACCCGGCGTGCGAGGTGATCGCTTTGCAAATGTTTTATACGGAAGAGACGTATGAGCAATTTTTCGCCTATGATCTGGATTTTGTCATCGATGCGTCCGACACGATTGTGTACAAAGTGCATTTGATGAAACAATGCCTCAAGCGCGGCATTCCGATCATTTCCAGCATGGGTGCGGCGAACAAAATGGATCCGACCCGCTTTCGCATTGTCGACATTTCAAAAACGCACACCGATCCGATTGCGAAAGTCATCCGCGCCAAGCTGCGCAAAGAAGGGATTCGCCGCGGCATTCCGGTCGTCTTTTCCGATGAGAAGCCGGTGAAAATCCGCGAAGACGTTCGCCAAGTCGTCGGCAACGATGCTTCGCCGATCCGCAAAGCGAAAATGCCGCCATCATCGAACGCGTTTGTTCCGTCGGTTGCCGGGCTTATTATGGCGTCTTACGTCATCAATGAATTGTTAAAAGACATCCCCATCGCCCGCGTCGGCGAATGAGGAAACGATGGGCAGACAAGGGGCGATGCATGCCATTGCCTCTTGTTTTGTTATGAATGGGCCATCGGTTCGACTTGTCCGCCCGTTTCGGAGAGAAGAAGCTGGGCGAGGGAAAAGCGGTCGCCTTCTTCGGAGGCAAGCTGACGGGCGCGGGCCATAATTTTGACGAGCGCCTCGTAATCTTCGTGCACCGTCGTCTGGCGCACTTCCAAGCGTTCGGCCTTTTTGGCCAACTGTTCATTGCGAGCCTGCCACTCCGCCCGTTCCCGTTTCAGTCGCTCGTTTTCCCGGCGGGCGGCTTCCAGCTGCTCAACGTCGTTCCGCAGCCTTTGCAAAAAGGAAATGCACTCGTCAAGCGTCAACGGGGCAGCCGGGAGAAACGGGGACGATCCCTCGGCAAGCTTCGGATCGTCAGGGGCGCCGAACGATACGGCGGCCGCCTCCTTTTGCCATTTTTTCATCATTTCCAATGCCCGTTTCCGTTCTTTTCGCTGTTTTTTTGCCTGTTCAATGGCTTCAAGGTGCCGTTTCCGCACCTCGGCGTTCCAGCGGAACCCGCATGCCGCCGCTGTGCGGTGCAGTTGTCTCCCAACGACTTCAAAAGCGGCAAGTTGCGTTTTTCCTTCGCGTATATATTGCAGCACCGTTTCAGCCAACAGTACATCTTCTTCATGTGACCAAGCATCCTGTCTTGTTTTCATGTTGTCCACCCCATCAAATGGTAATGTTGATATGGTCATAGTTTTTCCGTTTGATTTCCACTTTAAACTTCGCCCTTTTCATTTTTCCCATTTTCATGTATCATAGAAATAGTTTTGTATGACCGGTCAGTTCAAAACAATTAGACTGATTGGTCAAAATCGTAGGATGAAAGGTGGCATGATGACGTTTTTGACCAGGTTCAGTTTGAAAAATGCGGCAGCTGTGTTTGTATGTTCGTTTTTGCTCATGTTTCTAGGACTGTATTCCTTCTCCTCCTTGAAGGTCGATTTGCTGCCGAACATTGAATTTCCCCAGTTGTCGATTGAAGTGGTCTATCCTGGGGCTTCTCCGCAAGACGTGAATGAGGAGGTCACGGCCAAGCTCGAGGAAAAACTGAAAGAGGCGGACGTGTATACGTCCATTCAAAAGCTGGACGGAAAAGTGTTTGCCCGCGTATCCGCCCAGATTGTCGGCGACAACATTCAGAAAGTAACGAATGATATTTCGAAACATGTAAATGATTTGAAGATCCCATCCGATGTCACAAGAAGGAGTAAGGAAGGAGAAAACATTGGGACGGAAAGAGGACATCATTGAAACGGCGATGAAATTATTCGCCGAAAAAGGTTATCACGCTGCCTCCATGCAGGAAATAGCCGAGCGGAGCGGAGTAGCCAAAGGTTCGATTTACAATTATTTCAAATCAAAAGAAGAGTTGGCTGTATCGATTTTCCGCTACCATTATGAAGTTTTGTTTCGCCAGCTTAAACAAATCGAGACTGATCCCGCCTTAACCGCGCGCGAGCGGTTTTGCCGTCAGTTGACTGTACAAATCCAGCTGTTTGACGAACATAAAGAGCTGGTGCAAATGCAGTTGGGCGAACAAGCTGTGAAGGTGAGCCATGAGGTGCAGCATCTGGTGTTTCGCATCCGCGCCCATACGCTCCACTGGTATCGCCGGGCGATTGAAGACATATACGGCGAACAAGTGCGTCCAGTTTCGTTTGATTGCGCGACGATGCTCAACGGAATGCTGAAAGAATATCTGATTTACTTGGCGGTAGACCGAAAGCCGCTGCTTCCTGAGAAGCTTGCCCCCTTCTTGCTCGATCGGCTTGATGCCATCGTTGCCAGCCTGCTTGACGGCAAGACGGGATTGCTCGATGAAACGGTGATGGCGGATTACATTGCTGCGGCGACCCAAGAGCGGAGTCAATGGAAAGAACGGGCCATCAGCTGTTTAGAGCGCATGGCGGCGCTGCGTCCGGTTGAAGACGATATTCTTCGCTCGCTGCGCTTATTGAAGGAAGAACTCGAGAAAGGGGAGACAGCTAGGCGGTTTATGGTGGAGGCGCTTCTGCTCTATTTGGCGAAATACTCGCTTCCGCTGTACAATGAGTTGAAGGAGGCCATTGAACGCTATTTTTATTAAAACCACCGATTTTCCCACGGGGAGACGCCCCATTCGCCGAAAATGAATAGGCGGCATCGGAGGATGTCTGTGAACATAGCGTCATCAATCTCAAGGAGGGGGTCGGCATGCCCAAAACGACGGAGCCGCTTGCTTGGCGGATGCGGCCGCGGACGATCGATGAGATCGTTGGGCAACAGCACATCATTGGCCCTAGTACGCCGCTTTATAAAATGGTCAAAAAAGGTCATGTTCCATCGCTTTTGCTTTACGGAGAGCCGGGGACAGGGAAGACGTCGCTCGCTTACGCCATTGCCCGCACCGCCAGGCGCGAATGGGTCGCTATCAATGCGACGGCCGCCGGCAAAAAGGAAATCGAAGAGGCAGTCGAAGCGGCGCGCTGGTCAGGGAACGTCGTGTTGTTTATCGACGAAATCCATCGGCTGAATAAAGCGCAGCAAGACGTTTTGTTGCCGCATCTCGAATCCGGGCTCGTGACCTTGATTGGCGCCACAACGGAAAACCCGTTTCACGAGGTCAATCCCGCCATTCGCAGCCGCTGCGGGCAAATCCAACAACTGAAACCGCTCAAGCCGGATGACCTCATGATCATTCTGAAGCGGGCGCTCGCTGATCCGGAACGAGGGGTCGGCGAGCCGCCAGTTGTCATTAACGAGTCGTTGTTATGGCGCATCGCCGAGGCAGCCGGTGGGGATGCGCGCGTCGCGCTTTCGCTTCTGGAGGCGGCGGTTGCGGCTGCCGATGAGCGCCACGGCCGCTTGTATATTGATGAGGATATCGTGGCTTCATGCACCGCAAACCGCGGTTTTACCCATGACAAATATGGCGATCATTATTATTCGTTGTTGTCCGCGTTTCAAAAAAGCGTGCGCGGCAGCGATGCCGATGCCGCGCTTCATTATTTGGCCCGTCTGCTTGAAGGCGGAGACTTGGCGTCCGTTTGCCGGAGATTGCTTGTGATGGCTTATGAGGACATCGGACTTGCCAATCCGATGATGGGAGTGAAAGTACAGGCAGCGGTCGAAGCGGCGGAACGCCTCGGACTGCCGGAAGCGCGCATTCCGCTCGCGGTTGTGACGATTGAACTCTGTTTAAGCCCGAAATCCAACAGTGCTTACAAGGCGCTGGACGCTGCCATTGCCGATGTCCGTTCCGGCAAGCTTGGCGATATTCCGGATCATTTAAAAGACGCTCATTACAAAGGGGCGGCTGCACTCGGGCGTGGACAAGGCTACTTGTATCCGCACGATTATCCGAACGGCTGGGTGGCGCAAGCGTATTTGCCCTCCGCTCTGGAAGGCGTCCGCTATTATGAACCGAAAGAGCATGGCGAGGAAAAACATTACGCCAAGGTGTACCGGCGGCTTGAGCAGTTGAAACGGCAGCACGATGTTGAACCGTGAACCGGCGGCGCGTTTATGGTATAATAGCACAGGCGATTTTCTTACGGCGAAGGGGGCCTACTGTGCATTGGCTTATAAATATATCTCATGGCTGCGCTGGGGCATTTATTTTGCCGGTTTGCTTGTCATGTCGTTTGGCATCGTCTTGACGATCAAGGCGGGTGTCGGCTGTGCGCCGTGGGATGTGCTTCATATCGGCTTGCACCGGCAGTTTGGCCTAACGATTGGTCTATGGTCGATCATTGTCGGGGTGGCGGTGCTCGCGGCATCGTCGTTGCTGATGAAACGGCTTCCTCAGCTCGGTGCTTTTTTGAATATGGTGACCGTCGGCGTACTGATCGATTTGTTAATGATGATTCCGCAGCTGCAAACGCCGGTGTCGCCGCTTGAGCGATATGCGATGCTGCTCGCAGGCATCGCCGTTTCCGGCTATGGGATGGGGATATATATTTCCGCCGGGGTCGGCGCCGGCCCGCGCGACAGTTTGATGCTCGCGTTAACTGAGCTGACCGGGTGGAAAGTGGCGCATATTCGCATTGGGATGGAAGCGCTCGTGCTGTTGGCCGGTTGGCTGCTCGGCGGCCCGGTGTCGCTTGGCACGCTCCTTTTTTGTGTGATGATCGGTTCGGTAACCGGTTTGGCGCTGCCGCAATGCCGGAGGGCGATAGAGCGCCTTCTGAGGCCGGCCGCCGTCCGGGCGCAAAGTTTAGGCCGTTAGGGGGGATATGATGAAAATTTCGACGAAAGGCCGATACGGGTTGACGATTATGATCGAGCTGGCCAAAAAGTACGGCGACCGTCCGATTTCGCTTCGTTCGATTGCCAAAGCCAACAATTTATCAGAACATTACCTCGAGCAGCTTGTGACGCCGCTGCGCAACGCCGGGCTTGTCAAAAGCATCCGCGGGGCGTATGGCGGCTATGTGCTTGCCGAGCATCCGGCGAAAATTACCGCCGGCGACATTTTGCGCGTGCTGGAAGGACCGTTGACCCCGGTTGAGGAGCTGGAAGAGGAGGAGCCGGCGAAGCGCGAGCTATGGATTCGCATCCGCGATGCGGTCGAGGAAGTGCTTGACAGCACGACGCTTGAAGATTTGGCGAAGTATAGCGATGGAGACGAAGGGGCATATATGTTTTATATTTAAGCAACAGAAAGGGGAATGACCGGTGCAACGGATTTACTTGGATCATGCCGCCACCTCTCCCGTTCACCCGGAAGTGGCAGCCGGCATGGTCCATTGGATGACCGAACAGTTCGGCAACCCGTCTAGCATCCATTACTTTGGCCGGCAAAGCCGCCGGGGCGTTGATGAGGCGCGGGCTGTCATCGCCCGCTCGATCGGGGCGAAAGAGACGGAAATCGTGTTCACAAGCGGGGGAACGGAAGCCGACAACTTCGCGCTCATCGGGACGGCGATGGCCAACCGCAGCCGCGGCCGTCATATTATTACGACTGCCATTGAGCACCACGCCGTGCTGCGCGCCTGTGAATATTTAGAGACGCAAGGGTTTGAGGTGACGTATTTGCCGGTCAATGAACAAGGGATGGTCTCGGCGGATGACGTGAAAGCCGCGCTGCGCGACGAGACGATTGTCGTATCGGTCATGTTCGCCAACAATGAAGTGGGCACGATTCAGCCGATCCGCGAAATTGGCGCGCTTTTGCGCGACCATCCGGCTTATTTCCATACCGATGCCGTCCAAGCATACGGCCTCATTCCGATCGATGTCAATGAGTACGGGATTGATTTGCTGTCGCTCTCAAGCCATAAAATTAACGGTCCAAAAGGAATTGGGGCGCTTTATGTGCGCGAAACGGTGAAAATCGCTCCGCTCCTTTTCGGCGGGGAGCAAGAGCGGAAGCGGCGCGCCGGAACGGAAAATGTGCCGGGCATTATCGGTTTGGCGCAGGCGGCGGAGATCGCCGAGCGGACGAGGGGCGACAAACGCAAGCAATATGCGGCTTGGCGTGAAGCGATGATCGATATTTTCCGCTCTTCGGGCATCGACTATGTGGTCAACGGCAGTCCGGACGGCTTGCCGCACATTTTAAATGTCGCCTTCCCGGGAACGAACGTGGAATCGCTGCTTGTCAATCTCGATTTGGCGGGCATTGCCGCCTCAAGCGGCTCAGCATGCACGGCCGGGTCGATCGATCCGTCGCATGTGCTCGTGGCCATGTGCGGAAAAGAATCGGAGCGCATTCGCTCGTCCGTCCGCTTCAGCTTTGGGCTCGGCAATACAAAGGAACAAATTGAGCAAGCCGCGGAAGAAACGGTCAACATCGTCAAGCGGCTGACCAATCGGTAAGGAGGCGAAGCATCATGAACAAAGCCCCGCACGAAACGCGCGTCGTCGTCGGCATGTCAGGCGGGGTCGACTCGTCGGTTGCTGCTTTGTTGCTGAAAGAACAAGGGTACGATGTGATCGGCATTTTCATGAAAAACTGGGACGACACCGATGAAAACGGCGTTTGCACGGCGACCAAAGATTATGAAGATGTCGTGCGCGTCTGCAATCAAATCGGCATTCCGTACTATGCGGTCAACTTTGAAAAGCAATATTGGGATAAAGTATTTACGTACTTTTTGGAGGAATACAAAGCCGGTCGCACCCCGAACCCGGACGTGATGTGCAACAAAGAGATCAAATTCAAGGCGTTTTTGGACCACGCCATGTCGATCGGCGCCGACTACGTGGCGACCGGCCATTACGCCCGCGTCGAATTTCGCGATGGCGAGTATAAAATGCTGCGTGGAGCCGACCCGAACAAAGACCAAACGTACTTTTTAAACCAGCTCGGCCAAGCTCAGCTGTCGAAAGTGATGTTTCCGATCGGCCATTTGCAGAAAGCGGACGTGCGCCGGATCGCCAAAGAGGCTGGACTCGCCACCGCTGGAAAAAAAGACAGCACGGGCATTTGCTTTATCGGCGAACGCGATTTCAAAGAATTTTTGAGCCATTATTTGCCGGCTCAGCCGGGAGTGATGAAAACGCTCGATGGCGAAGTGAAAGGGCGGCATGACGGCGTCATGTATTACACGATCGGCCAGCGCCACGGCCTTGGCATCGGCGGCGGCGGCGAGCCGTGGTTTGTCGTCGGCAAGGATGTGCGCGAAAACGTGTTGTATGTCGCCCAAGGGTTTGAAAACGATTATTTGTACTCCACATCATTAAAAGCGATCGATGTCAACTGGGTGTCTGACCGCAAACCGGAAGCGCCGTTCCGCTGTACGGCGAAATTCCGCTATCGCCAGCCGGATGTCGGCGTCGAAGTTCGACCGCTTCCAGACGGCAAAGCCGAAGTCGTGTTCGATGAGCCGGCGCGGGCGGTGACGCCGGGGCAGGCGGTTGTGTTCTACAACGGCGAGGAGTGTCTTGGCGGCGGCATCATCGATGAAGTGTTCCGCAACGGCGAAAAGCTTTGGTATGTCGGCTGATCTCTGTTTTGTGCGCCGCTGCAGCGCGGATCAGACATGCAGGCGAAACGAACGGCAGGAAATGGGGGATGAGCGGTGGCCAATTGGAACGAACAAGGGCTTTTGCATATGCGCGCCGGGGAGCATGAAGAGGCGCTCCGTTGCTTTTCAAAAGCGGTCCAGGAACAGCCCGAAGACCCGGCCGGCTACATTAACATCGGCACCGTTTTGGCTGCGGCCGGCGAGGAAGAGAAAGCGCTCGACTGCTTCCGACAGGCGCTGGCGCTCGATGAGCGGGCGGCGGCCGCGTATTACGGCATCGGCACAGTGCATTACAAACGCGAGCAGTTCGCCCAGGCGAAAGACATGTTTGAGCGGGCACTTCAGCTCGGGCTGAATGATGCGGATACACATTTTATGCTCGGCATGTCGCTGTTGCGGCTGGAGATGCCGCGCCTGGCGCTGCCGTATTTGCAACGGGCGGCCGAACTGAATGAAACGGATGCTGAAGCGCTCTTTCAACTTGGTCTTTGCCTTGCCCACCTCGAATATGTGGAAGAGGCGAAACGGTATTTTGAAAAAACGATTGCGCTCCAGCCGGGCCACGCTGATGCGTATTACAATTTAGGCGTCATTTATGCGTATCAAGACGACTGGGCAGCCGCCCGCGATTGGTTTGCGGCCGCGCTGGACGCCAAGCCGGATCATCTGCTCGCCGGGTACGGGAAAAAACTGATGGAAAAGCGGCTTGCGCCGTAAAAAGGCGGGGGATCGTTCTTGCAAGAGCAGCAAACGCTTGCCTTGGACGGACGCACGTTCATTAAGGGAGCATGTTTGTCAGTCATCTTCCACAATGAGGAAACGCTTTATACCGTCGCTCGCATTCGCGTTGAAGAGACGAATGAGGAGCCGGTCGAGGAGGAAGTCATCGTCACCGGCTATTTTCCACGCTTGCATGAAGGAGACGTATATGTCTTTTACGGCCAGTTCCGCCAACACCCGCGCTTTGGCCGACAGTATGCGGCCGAACAGTTCCGCAAACAGCTTCCCAACACGAAAGAAGGGGTTATCCATTATTTGTCGAGCGGCTTGTTTAAAGGGATCGGCAAAAAAACAGCGGCGGCGATTGTCGAGGCGCTTGGCGAAAACGCGATCGCCGCGATTTTGCGCGACCCCAGGGCGCTAGAGCGTGTGCCGAAGCTGACGAAAAAAAAGGCGAAGCAGCTGTACGATGCGCTTCGCGCCCACGAAGGGCTTGAGCAAACGATGATCGCCCTCGCCCAGCTCGGTTTTGGCCCGCAGCTGGCCATGAAAATTTACCAAGCGTATGGCGAAGAAGCGGTTGACATCATCCACGAGAACCCGTACCAGCTCGTTGAGGATATCGAAGGGATCGGCTTTGGCCGCGCTGATGAAATCGGGCGCCAGCTCGGCATTTCCGGCAGCCATCCGGCCCGGCTGCGCGCCGCCTCGTTGTTTGTTCTTGAACAGGCGTGCCTGCAGGAAGGGCACGTTTATTTGCGCGAGGAAGAGCTGATGGAGCGCATCGGGGAGCTGCTTGACGGAAGGCTGAGCGGTGCGGTGGATGGACGAGCGATCAGCCAAACGCTTCTGATGTTAAGCGAAGAAGGGAAGCTGATCGCCGAGCAAGGGCGTTATTATCTCCCTTCCCTTTACTTCGCCGAGAAAGGGATCGTCTCCAACATTAAGCGGCTGCTCGGGCAGACGCCGCCGTCGGCATTTGTCGAGTCGGAGTTTTTGCTGGCGCTTGGGGCGCTTGAGGAACGGCTTGGCATGCAATATGCCCCCCAGCAAAGGGAAGCGATCCAACAAGCGCTTTCTTCGCCGCTGTTTATTTTGACCGGCGGTCCGGGAACGGGGAAAACGACGGTCATCAAAGGCATCGTCGAGCTGTTTGCCGCGCTCAACGGCATCTCGCTTGATCCCGCTGATTATAAACATGACGAGCCGTTTCCCGTGCTGCTTGCCGCACCGACCGGCCGGGCGGCGAAACGGATGAGCGAGGCGACCGGGCTGCCGGCGGCGACGATTCACCGGCTGCTCGGCTGGAATGGGGCGGAAGGGTTCAGCCGCGATGAAGATGAGCCGATCGCCGGCCGGCTGCTGATTGTGGACGAAATGTCAATGGTCGACACATGGCTGGCCAATCAGCTGCTCAAAGCGGTGCCAAACGGCATGCAAGTCGTTTTCGTCGGCGACGAAGACCAATTGCCTTCTGTGGGGCCTGGACAAGTGCTGAAAGATTTGCTTCAATCAGGCGTTATTCCGTCCGTGCGGCTGACTGACGTGTACCGCCAGGCGGAAGGGTCGTCGATCATTGAGCTCGCCCATGAGATGAAGCGCGGCGTCGTGCCGGCCGACTTGACCGCTCCCAAGGCGGATCGTTCCTTCATCCGCTGCCGCGCCGGACAAGTGGCGGACGTCGTCCGGCAAATCGCCGACAACGCCCGCAAAAAAGGGTTTTCCGTCAAAGATATTCAAGTGCTCGCCCCGATGTACCGCGGCCCGGCCGGCATCGACCAGTTGAACAAAGTGCTGCAGGAGCTGTTCAACCCTCCGGCTGCCGGAAAGAGGGAGCTGGCGGTCGGCGAGGTCGTATACCGGGTCGGCGATAAGGTGCTGCAGCTCGTCAATCAACCGGAAGACAATGTGTTTAACGGCGACATCGGCGAAATCGTTGCCATTTTTTACGCCAAGGAAAATATTGAAAAGCAAGATTTGCTCGTTGTCTCATTCGATGGCATTGAGGTCACATACACAAGGCAAGACTTGGCGCAAATTACGCATGCGTATTGCTGCTCGGTCCATAAAGCACAAGGGAGCGAATTTCCGATTGTCATCTTGCCCGTCGTCAAAAGCTACTACCGGATGTTGAAACGAAACTTGCTCTATACGGCGGTGACGCGAAGCAAACAATTTCTCATCTTGTGCGGCGAAGAGGAAGCGTTTCGGCTTGGCGTCGCCCAGCGGAGCGACAGCGGCCGCCAGACGGCGCTCGCTGAGAAGCTGGTGGGGGCGGCGGCGCCGTTTGTCGAGGTCGAACTGCCGTTTGAAGAGGCGAACATGGGGATGGAAAACGTTACGCCGTATGACTTTATGGGCGATGAGCCAAGCTAAAGGTGGCTGGAAAGGTGGGAGAACGATGCGGACGGTTTCCGACGTCAAAGGGCTTCCCATTTATGAGCAAACGACAGGGAAAGCGGTCGGGACGATCGCGGACATTTGGTTTACCAGCCACGGCACGGTCAAAGGGTTGGTAGCGGAACGGGGCGGTTTGTTTGGCCGCCGCCGCTACTTGCCGCTTTCCGCCGTGCAGTCGTTCGAAAACGACCGAGTCATCATCTGTGATGCCGATAGCTTCCAGCTGTTTCCTTCTTCTGACAGCGGCCACTCTCTTTACGGCGAACGCGGCCTCGCCGGCAGCATGGTTGTCGCCGCGGACGGAACAACGATCGGACTGTTGGATGACGTATATTTTGACGGGCAATTGGGCAAAATTGACGGATATGAGATCAGCGAGGGATTTTTTTCCGATTTGACCGAAGGAAAGAAACGGATGGAGGCAGTTCCGTTCACCGCCAGGGAAGGCGTGATCACCGTGGAAACTATGATGTAAGGAGAGTGGCTGTCGATGCTCATTTGCCCCAATTGCAAGCGAAAAAATCTGGGGAAAATTGGTGTCAACCAGTATTATTGCTGGGATTGCTTCATTGAGCTGTCCGTCTCGAAAGGGATGATCCACGCCCATCAAGTCGAGGAAGACGGGACGTTAAGCTCCTTGGATGACTTGTTTGACGACCATGAGCGCACGATCCCATATTAGGGGGGACAAACATGAACCGAACGATGACGTCGTTGTTGGCCGTCGGGTTGGGTGTCGCTGCATACCAGCTCGCCCAGCGCAACGGTTGGACGAACGGCCGCACGATGCGGAGAATGCGCCGCCGCTTGATGCAAGCGATCCGCTGATGGCGCTCGCCCTCGCCTTTGCGCGGGGGCGTCGCCTTGTGGCTGTCAAATAGTGCTAAAAGCGGTGAAGGCATATTTCCCGCCGCATCTCCTACACTAAACGGTAGGAGGTGTGGCGATGGGCGAGCAGCAATGGCTGTCATTTTTGCGCATTGGAAAGTGGCTGTTAGTTACCGCAATCGTGTATTTAATCGTCCGGATGAAAGACGTATGGTGGCCGGTCGTCGATTTTGTCGCCACCGCCTTAGCCCCGTTTTTGCTGGCGGCGTTTATTACCTATTTGTTGCATCCGCTTGTTGAGTATCTTCACGGCAAAGGGATGCCGCGCGCGCTGGCCATTTTGTTGATTTATTTGTTGTTTTTCGGTTTGGTCGGTTACGGCTTGTACCGCGGCGTGCCGCTATTCATCGCCCAGTTGCGTGAACTGGATGAACAGCTGCCGTCTTTGATGAATACATACCGCCAATGGGTGCGCCACATCCACGACGAGACGTCGAATTGGCCGCTTGAGGTGCACACACGCATCGAGGCGATGTTTGGCGAGATCGAGCAGGCAGCGGCGGCCGCCGTCGCGATGGCGATCAACGCCGCCAAATCGTTCATCGGTTCGGCGGCGACGCTGTTGATCATTCCGTTTATCGTCTTCTATATGTTAAAAGACATCGATGTGTTGAAAAAAGCGATTTGGTACATGACACCGAAGCGGTGGCGCGAACCGGGGATGGCGTTTGTAAAAGATGTTGACGAATCGCTTGGCGGCTATATTCGCGGCCAGCTGTTCGTCTGTGCAACGATCGGCCTTGCGGCGTCGCTCGGCCTTTGGCTCGCCGGCATGGACTATCCGCTTTTGCTTGGATTTATCATCGGGCTGACGAACATCATTCCGTACTTCGGCCCGTTGCTCGGCGCGATTCCGGCTGTGATTTTGGCGGCGACCATCTCGCTCAAAATGGTGATCATCGTGCTGATCATCATTTTTGCCTTGCAGTTTCTTGAAGGGAACGTTTTATCACCGTTCATTGTCGGCAAAAGCGTGCATATGCATCCGCTTGTCATTATGTTCGCGCTGTTTGCCGGCGGCGAGCTGGCCGGCGTGCTCGGCCTCATCCTCGCCGTCCCGACTGCAGCGGTGCTGAAAGTGGCCGTATCGCACTGGAAAGAACATTACGCCCCGCATTGACAAACGCTTGCTGCTTGTCTATAATCTTTCAATGAACAAAGCGAATACATAACGCGATGACGGATCGAGTATGTTGCAGTCCATCTTAACGCGCAACCGGCGCACAGAGAGGAATTTCCGCGGCTGAAAGAAATTCCAGATGAAGGGCAACAGAAGGCTAATCCGGAGCGCAGGCAAAACCTGACGCAAGGCTGCGTTACGGCCGAAGAGGTGATGGGCATTTTCTGCCCATAAACAGGGTGGTACCGCGAGCGCAACTCTCGTCCCTGCCAAGGGATGGGAGTTTTTTTATAGAAAAAACAAAGGGGAGGATCATCATGAAGAAACTGACATCTGCCGAAGTGCGGCGCATGTTTTTAGAGTTTTTCCAGGAAAAAGGCCATACGGTGGAGCCGAGCGCATCGCTCATTCCGGTTGACGACCCGTCGCTGCTGTGGATCAACAGCGGCGTCGCGACGTTGAAAAAGTATTTTGACGGCCGCATCATTCCCGAAAATCCGCGCATTTGCAATGCGCAAAAATCGATTCGCACGAACGATATCGAAAATGTCGGGAAAACGGCGCGCCACCATACGTTTTTTGAAATGCTCGGCAACTTTTCGATCGGCGATTATTTCAAGCGTGAAGCGATCCATTGGGCATGGGAGTTTTTAACGAGCGACAAATGGATCGGTTTTGATCCGGAACGGCTGTCCGTCACGGTCCATCCGGAAGACGAGGAAGCGTACAACATTTGGCGCAACGAAATCGGCCTGCCGGAAGAACGGATCATCCGCCTCGAAGGCAACTTCTGGGATATCGGGGAAGGCCCGAGCGGCCCGAATACGGAAATTTTTTATGACCGCGGTGAAGCGTTCGGCAACGACCCGAACGACCCGGAGCTGTACCCGGGCGGGGAAAACGACCGCTATTTGGAAGTATGGAACCTCGTCTTTTCGCAGTTCAACCATAACCCGGACGGCACGTACACGCCGCTGCCGAAGAAAAACATCGACACCGGCATGGGCTTGGAGCGGATGTGCTCGATTTTGCAAGATGTGCCGACAAACTTTGAAACCGACTTGTTTATGCCGATCATCCGCGCCACCGAGCAAATTTCCGGCGAACGGTATGGCGAAGACCGGGAGAAAGACGTCGCGTTTAAAGTGATCGCCGACCATATTCGCGCGGTGACGTTTGCGATCGGCGATGGGGCGCTGCCGTCAAACGAGGGCCGCGGCTATGTATTGCGCCGCCTGCTCCGCCGCGCCGTGCGCTACGCGAAACACATCGGCATTGAGCGTCCGTTTATGTACGAGCTCGTCCCGGTTGTCGGCGAAATTATGCATGACTATTATCCGGAAGTGAAAGAAAAAGCCGATTTTATCGCCCGCGTCATCCGCAGTGAGGAGGAGCGGTTCCATGAGACGCTTCACGAAGGGCTCGCCATTTTAAGCAACGTGATCGAGAAGGCCAAATCCGAAGGAAGCGACGTCATCCCCGGCGAGGACGTGTTCCGCCTGTACGATACGTACGGCTTCCCGATCGAGCTGACGGAGGAATACGCGGCAGAAGCGGGAATGAAAGTCGACCATGACGGGTTTGAACGAGAAATGGAACGGCAGCGCGAACGGGCACGCGCCGCCCGCCAAGACGTGGATTCGATGCAGGTGCAAGGCGGCGTCCTTGGCGACATTAAAGACGAAAGCCGCTTCGTCGGCTACGATGAGCTCGTCGCTTCTTCCACCGTTCTCGCCATCGTCAAAGACGGACAGCTTGTCGAGGAAGTCCGCGCCGGCGAAGAGGCGCAAATCATCGTCGATGTGACGCCGTTTTACGCTGAAAGCGGCGGCCAAATCGCCGACCAAGGAACGTTTGCCGGCGAGACGGGAACGGCGGTCGTCAAAGATGTGCAAAAAGCGCCAAACGGACAGCATCTTCATTCGATCGTCGTCGAGAGCGGTACGGTGAAAAAAGGTGCGGTGTATACGGCGCGCGTTGATGAAGCGAAACGGGCCCGCATTATCAAAAACCATACGGCAACCCATTTGCTCCATCAGGCGCTGAAAGACGTGCTCGGCCGCCATGTCAACCAGGCGGGCTCGCTCGTCGCTCCAGACCGGCTCCGTTTTGACTTTACCCACTTCGGGCAAGTGAAGCCGGAGGAGCTTGAGCGCATTGAAGCGATCGTCAACGAGCAAATTTGGAAAAGCCTTCCGGTCGACATTTTCTACAAACCGCTTGAAGAAGCGAAAGCGATGGGCGCGATGGCGCTGTTTGGCGAAAAGTACGGCGACATCGTCCGCGTCGTGAAGGTGGGCGACTACAGCTTGGAGCTGTGCGGCGGCTGCCATGTGCCAAACACGTCAGCCATCGGCCTGTTTAAAATCGTCTCCGAATCGGGCATCGGCGCCGGCACGCGCCGCATTGAGGCGGTGACCGGGGAAGCGGCGTACCGCTTTATGAGCGAACAGCTGGCTATTTTGCAAGAGGCGGCGCAAAAGCTGAAAACAAGCCCGAAAGAATTGAATGCGCGTCTTGACGGACTGTTTGCCGAGCTGAAAGAGCTCGAGCGCGAAAACGAATCGCTGTCAGCCCGCCTCGCGCATATGGAGGCAGAGCACCTCACCCGCCAGGTGAAAGACGTAAACGGCGTGCCGGTGTTGGCCGCGAAAGTGCAGGCGAACGACATGAACCAGCTGCGGGCGATGGCCGATGACTTGAAGCAAAAACTAGGCACTGCAGTCATTGTCTTGGCGGCGGTGCAAGGCGGAAAAGTGCAGCTGATTGCTGCGGTGACCGACGACTTGGTGAAACAAGGATTCCACGCCGGCAAACTGGTGAAAGAAGTGGCGTCACGCTGCGGCGGAGGAGGCGGCGGACGGCCGGATTTGGCGCAGGCAGGCGGCAAAGATGCGCAGAAAGTCGCCGAGGCGCTCAACTATGTCGAAACGTGGGTGAAATCCATTTCCTAAATGGGCGCGGATCGTGTACAATGGATGTAAGAGAAGGGGATGGCCCGAACAAAGAGCGAGGTGGAAACGGTGAGCTCGTTTGATCAAACGATGCAGTTTCATTTTTCCGAAGAGCCGGCGGAAACGAATGTCCGCGAAGTGTTGTTGACGGTGTATGACGCCTTGCAAGAAAAAGGCTACAACCCGATCAACCAAATTGTCGGCTACCTGCTGTCCGGCGACCCGGCTTACATCCCGCGCCATAAAGATGCGCGCGCGCTCATCCGCAAAATCGAACGTGACGAATTAATCGAGGAATTGGTGAAATTCTATTTACAGGGGCAACGAAAGGATTGACCGATGCGGATATTGGGGCTTGATCTCGGAACGAAAACGCTCGGCGTCGCGGTGAGCGATGAGCTTGGCTGGACGGCGCAAGGACTCGAGACGATCGCCATCGATGAGGAGCGCGGCGATTATGGTTTAGAGCGGCTGCGCGCCCTTATCGATGAGTACGGCGTCGATGCGATCGTCGTCGGATGGCCGAAAAACATGAACGGCACGCTCGGACCGCGCGCTGAGGCAAGTGAGCGGTTCGCCGCCAAACTGCGCGAGGAGTTTTCTTTGCCGGTTGTGCTCTGGGATGAACGGCTGTCGACGATGGCCGCCGAGCGGATGCTGATTGCCGCCGATGTCAGCCGGAAAAAGCGGCGGAAAGTCATTGACAAAATGGCGGCGGCCGTCATTTTGCAGTCATATTTGGACAGTAAACGATAAATTGGAGGAGAAAACATGGAACACGGAGACCGTCACATTACCGTTGTCGACGAACATGGCAACGAGCAGCTGTGCGAAATTTTGTTTACGTTTGAATCGGACGATTTTGGCAAATCGTACGTGTTTTACTATCCGGTCGGCGCCGAAGCCGAAGACGAGGACGGCGAGACAGAGGTGCACGTCTCAGCCTTTGTCCCAGGCAATGAAAACGAAGAGGGCGAGCTGCTCCCGATCGAAACGGAAGAAGAATGGGATATGATTGAAGAAGTGTGGAATACGTTTTGCGCCGAGCAAGAAGGAGAAGACGAGGCGTAACGGACAAAACGGCTGCCTGCGGGCGGCCGTTTTTTAGCGTCCAAAGGCGAAAAATGCCGAAAGTTGTAGTATAATATGGCCGATGAAAGGAGGCTGGAAATGAACCAGAATGGTTTCAAGGCGCCCAAGGCGCGGCTTGGACGGAAAACCGTCTTGATCGTCTGCGCCGTCCTGCTGGCTGCAATCGTCATCGCCGGCGCCGGCAGTTTTTTCTACATCCGTTCGGCGTTCCAGCCGGTTGCTCCGAACGATCGCACTCCTGTCCATGTGTCGATTCCGGTCGGCTCATCGGCGGCGGATATTGCCGAACAGCTTGAACGAAAGCGGCTCATTAAAAGTGCGGCCGTCTTTCGCTTCTATGTTCGCTGGAAAAACGAGTCAGGCTTTCAAGCGGGGGAGTATGAGCTGACGCGGGCGATGCCGATGGCGCGCATCATCGAGCTATTGCAAACCGGCCGGTCGCTAAAAATCGGATTGAAGCTCACCATTCCAGAAGGGTCGCAGCTTGTGCAAATCGCTGCCATCATCGCCGCCAAAACCGGGTACAAGCAGGAAGACGTGATGAAGCTGTTGAACGATCGCGCGTATATTGAACAGCTTCGCCGCACGTACCCTGAGTTGTTGACAGCGGACATTTTTCAGCGCGGCATTCGTTATCCGCTTGAAGGCTACCTGTTTCCGGCCACTTACGTGTTTGCCGACCAAAAGCCGCCGCTTCCGGAGATCATTGAGGCGATGGTCGCGAAAACGGCGGAGGTGCTCGGTCAATACAAAGAGACGATGAAAGAAAAACAATTGTCGCCGCATCGATTGTTGACCATGTCGTCGTTAATCGAAGAAGAGGCGACCGAGAAAGCCGACCGCGAAAAAATCGCCAGCGTCTTTTACAACCGGCTGCGCATCGGCATGCCGCTGCAAACCGATCCGACCGTCCTGTACGCGCTCGGCAAACATAAAGATCGGGTGCTGTATAAAGACTTGCAAGTTGATTCGCCGTATAATACCTACATTCATCAAGGGCTGCCGCCCGGTCCGATCGCCAACGCCGGCGAGATGTCGATTGAAGCGGCGCTTCAGCCGGCTGCGACCGACTATTTATACTTTCTGGCCACTCCGGCGGGCGACGTCATTTTCACGAAAACGCTCGCCGAGCATAACCGCGAAAAAGCGAAATACATTAGGAAACAATAGCGCAAACTGGAAGTTGCTTGCTCAATGGGCAAAACGGCTTCGCTTTTTTGCCCGTTTATGATACTATAATAAAGTTGAACAGCGCCCCCGCCTGAATCGGGCGGCGGCCAACGATAAGAGTCGGTTGGCGGCTCTTATTTTTCATGCTGATGACATGATCGACGGAGGAGGAGTCCTCTTGCTTTCAGAACATATCGTCCGTTATTTGCGGCAGTTGCGCCCGGCGCCGGATGCAGAAATCGCGGAAATGGAGCGGTACGCCCGCGAACAGCGCGTGCCGATCATCGATCCGGTGAGCATGGAGGTGCTGCTGTTTGTGTTGAACTTGGCTGCGCCGCGCCGCATTTTGGAAATCGGCACCGCGATCGGCTATTCGGCGATCCGGATGGCGAAGGCGCTGCCGGATGTGCGCATTGTGACGATTGAAAAAGACCGGGAGCGGTACGAGCGCGCCCGTTTTTATATCGAGAAAATGAACATAGCCGGACGGATTGAGGTGATTTTGGGCGATGCGCTTGACGCTGTGGCGGATGCGGCAGCGGCGGCGCCGTTTGATGTGCTGTTTATCGACGCGGCCAAAGGGCAATATGAGCGCTTTTTTACGCTGTATGAGCCGCTTCTGGCCGAGGGCGGCCTTGTCATTAGCGACAACGTGCTGTTTAAAGGGCTTGTCGCGGCTGAAGAGCCTGCGGGCAATAAGCGGCTGTGGAACATCGCGCAAAAAATCCGGCGCTACAATGAATGGCTGATGGCCCGGAGCGATTACGACACGGTCATCATTCCCGTTGGCGACGGGCTGGCTATATCGAAAAAACGAGGTGAACGAGAATGAAAAAACCGGAATTGCTCGTCACGCCGACGAGCGTTTCCCATATTGAGGAATTGGCTGAAGCGGGAGCGGACGCTGTAATGATCGGCGAACAGCGCTATGGCTTGCGGCTTGCCGGCGAATTTTCCCGCGCCGACGTTGCTGCGGCCATCGAAGCGGCTCACCGGCACGGCATGAACGTGTATGTGGCGATGAACGCCATTTTTCATAATGACAAAGTCGATGAACTGGGCGATTATATCGCTTTTGTCGCCGCCGCCGGCGCTGACGCCATCGTGTTTGGCGATCCGGCCGTGCTGTTGACGGTTCGCGAGGCCGCCCCTCATATGAAGCTCCACTGGAGCACGGAAACGACGGCGACGAACTGGTATACGTGCAACTATTGGGGGCGAAAAGGAGCGAAGCGCGCTGTCTTGGCCCGCGAGTTGAACATGGACGCCATTTTGGAAATCAAAGCCCATGCCGAAGTGGAAATCGAAGTGCAAGTGCATGGGGCGACGTGCATGTACCAATCGAAGCGTTCGCTCATCGGCAACTACTTCGAGTATCAAGGAAAAGTGATGGAAATTGAACGAAAAAAATATGAAAAAGGGATGTTTTTATACGACAAGGAGCGCGACAACAAATATCCGATTTTTGAAGATGAAAACGGCACGCATATTATGAGCCCAAACGATGTTTGCATCATCGACGAGCTTGGCGACATGATCGAAGCCGGCATTGACAGTTTCAAAATCGATGGCATTTTGCATGAGCCTCGCTACATTACGGAAGTGACAAAGCTGTACCGCCGCGCCATTGATATGTGCGCCAAAGACCGCGAGCAGTATGAGCGGGAAAAAGAGGAGCTGCTTGCCGCCGTTGAGGCGCTCCAACCGCCGCACCGCCGATTGGACACCGGATTTTTCTTCAAAGAGACGATTTATTGACAAAGGAGGGAGAACGAATGCTGCTGAAAAACGACCGCATTTCCGAAATCGTTGACGGCAAGCGCGTCATTGTGAAAAAACCGGAATTGCTTGCGCCGGCCGGCAACCTGGAAAAGCTGAAAATTGCCGTCCATTACGGGGCGGATGCCGTCTTTATCGGCGGCCAAGAGTACAGCCTGCGCGCCAACGCCGACAACTTCACGATTGACGAAATTCGCGAAGGAGTTGAATTTGCCAACCGATACGGAGCAAAAGTATACGTCACGGCCAACATTTATGCGCATAATGAAAACATTCCCGGCCTTGACGACTATTTGCGGGCGCTCGAAGATGCCGGCGTCCATGGCATTATCGTCGCCGACCCGCTCATTATTGAGACGGCGCGCCGGGTGGCGCCGAAGCTTGAAGTGCATTTAAGCACCCAGCAATCGCTTTCGAACTGGAAAGCGGTCCAGTTTTGGAAAGAGGAAGGGCTCGAGCGGGTCGT
Organism: Geobacillus sp. DSP4a; assembly: GCF_013096875.1. NCBI lineage: Bacteria > Bacillati > Bacillota > Bacilli > Caryophanales > Anoxybacillaceae > Geobacillus > Geobacillus sp. DSP4a. Next base: position 72,497 of record NZ_SDLD01000008.1, read on the forward strand.
GCTCGCCCGCGAGGTGAGCGCCGAGGAAATTCGGCAAATCAAAGAAAAAGTCGATATCGAAATCGAGGCGTTCATCCACGGAGCGATGTGTTCCGCCTACTCGGGCCGCTGCGTGTTGAGCAACCATATGACGGCGCGCGACTCGAACCGCGGCGGGTGCTGCCAGTCGTGCCGCTGGGACTATGACTTGTACCAGCTGGCTGACGGACGGGAAATCCCGCTGTTTGCTGAGGGCGATGCTCCGTTTGCCATGAGCGCGAAAGATTTAAACCTCATCCGCGCCATTCCGGCGATGATTGAGCTTGGCGTTGACAGCTTGAAAATTGAAGGGCGGATGAAGTCGATCCATTATGTGGCGACGGTTGTGAGCGTCTACCGGAAAGTGATTGACGCCTACTGTGCCGACCCGGATCATTTCACGATCCGCGAAGAGTGGGTGCGGGAGCTTGACAAGTGCGCCAACCGCGAAACAGCGCCGTCGTTTTTTGACGGGTTTCCGGATTATACGAACCATATGTACGGCACGCACAGCCGGAAGACGACACATGAGTTTGCCGGCCTTGTGCTTGGCTACGATCCGGAGACCGGCATCGCCACCATCCAGCAGCGCAACCATTTTAAACCGGGTGATGAGGTCGAATTTTTCGGCCCGGAAATCGAAAACTTTACCCAAGTGATCGACACTATTTGGGATGAAGACGGCAACGAGCTCGATGCGGCCCGCCACCCGCTGCAAATCGTCAAAGTGAGAGTCAAACGCCCTCTCTTCCCGTACAACATGATGAGAAAGGAGAATTGAGATGGCGGACAAGCCCGTTGTCATCGGCGTCGCCGGCGGCTCCGGCTCGGGAAAGACGAGCGTCGCCCGCGCAATTTATGACCATTTCGGCGATCACTCGATTCTTGTGCTCGAGCAAGATTTTTATTACAAGGACCAAAGCCATCTCCCGTTTGAAGAGCGGCTGAAGACGAACTACGACCATCCGTTGGCGTTTGACAACGACTTGTTGATCGAGCACGTTCATCGGCTGCTTCGCTACGAGCCGATCGACAAGCCGGTGTATGACTATAAGCTGCATACCCGTTCGAACGAAGTCGTCCGCGTCGAGCCGAAGGATGTCATTATTTTGGAAGGCATTCTCGTTTTGGAGGATGAGCGGCTCCGCAATTTGATGGACATCAAAGTGTACGTCGACACCGACCCGGACATTCGCATCATCCGCCGCCTCATCCGCGATATGAAAGAGCGCGGCCGCACGTTTGATTCGGTCATTGAGCAGTATTTGTCCGTCGTGCGGCCGATGCACAACCAGTTTGTCGAACCGACGAAACGCTACGCGGACGTGATCATTCCAGAAGGCGGGCAAAACGCAGTCGCCATCGATTTAATGGTGGCAAAAATTCGCACAGTTCTTGAACAAAAAGCGTTTTTATAATAACATAACAGAGACAAAACAATATATTATATACCAAGTAAGCGTACGAACAGTTGTTTTTCTGTTCGTACGTTTTACATAATGCAGAACATAGAGGAGTGAGACAAATGGCGAATGAAAAGCAGTATCCAATGACGAAAGAGGGAAAAGAGAAACTGGAACAAGAGCTTGAGTACTTAAAAACGGTCAAGCGGAAAGAAGTCGTTGAACGAATCAAAATCGCCCGCGGGTTCGGGGATCTGTCGGAAAACTCGGAATATGACGCCGCGAAAGACGAGCAAGCGTTTGTGGAATCGCGCATTCAAATGCTTGAAAACATGATCCGCAACGCCGTCATCATTGAAGAAGACAAAGAAAACCCGGATGTCGTCTCGCTTGGCAAGTCGGTGACGTTCATCGAGCTTCCGGACGGCGAAGAAGAGACGTACACGATCGTCGGCAGCGCCGAGGCCGACCCGTTCGAAGGGAAAATTTCCAACGACTCGCCGATTGCCAAATCGCTTCTCGGCCGCCGCGTCGGCGATGAGGTGACGGTGCAAACGCCGGGCGGGGAAATGCTGGTCAAAATCGTGGCGGTCAAATAAACAGGCGGACCGCCGCGTCCGGGCCGCTCCGAATGAAGGCTGCAGCAAATCGCCGCGGACGGCACGTTTGAAAGGAAAACACCTCGTCGAAACTGATGATGAGGTGTTTTCATTATGTGGAAAAAACGGACAATCGTCACCATCGCGCTCATCCAGGCTGCCTTGCTGCTGCTGATCGGCCGGTTAGCGCAAATCCAGCTCATTGATCCGGAATCGTTTGCCGGCCGCAATTTAATCGCGGAAAGCGTCGCCCAGCGTACGCAGGAGCTGACGATTGACGACGGGCGCGGCTCGTTCGTCGACCGGAATGGCCGCCCGCTGACAAAGCGGTACGTGCCGTCGCTTGTGCTGTTTCCGTTTTTGGCGACGATGAAATGGCCGATTGAGCAAGTCGCCCGCATCGCCGGCGTTACGGTGGAAGACATCCGCCGCCAGCTTGAGGAGGCAAACGGCCCGTTCATCCTGCAGCAAGACGGCGAGCCGCTCGCCTTAAGCGCCAGCCAAATGAAGCAAATTAACGACTTGCGCATCCCCGGGGTTTTTGCCGTCAAGAAACAATATCCGCTTGAGACGGTGTATGCGCCGCATTTGCTTGGCTTTACCCGGAAGGATGAGAAGCTTCTGCGCACGCGCTATCCGAAGCGTTCGCTCCCGCCGCAGGCTGAAGTTGGCATTCAAGGGCTTGAGAAGGCGTTCGACGAGTTTTTGCTCACAGATGGCGAAACGAAGCTGTTGTACCACGTTGACGCTGAAGGAAGGCCGCTGTTTGGGCTTGATGTGAAATACAGCGACCCGGGCAATCCGTTTTACCCGGCGACTGTCCAAACGACGCTCGATCGTGATATCCAGCAAGAAATGGAGCAAATCGTGGACCGGTACGGGTTGAAAAAAGGCGGGCTCGTCCTGCTCGATGTGGACGACAGCAGCGTGCTCGCCATGGTCAGCCGCCCCAATATGAATCCGCGCGACCCGTATAAAAACAGCGGGGCGGAAAATCAAATGGTGCTGCCGCAAATTCCCGGCTCCGTCTTTAAAACGGTTGTCGCCGCCGCGGCGCTTGAGGAAGGGCTGGCTTCGCCTGCTGCGATGTTTGATTGCAGCAAAAAAATTGACGGCACGACGCTGGATGAGGAGCACGACTACGGCATGCTCAACTTGGCCGACAGCTTTGCCGTCAGCTGCAACAACGCGTTTGCCGCGCTCGGCAAACAGCTCGTTCGCCATGACCCGGATGCATTGGAAACGTATGCGGAAAAGCTCGGGTTGTATCCGACAGCCGGCTGGGAAGGAGCCGTGTACCATGAGGAACATTTCCGTCAATTTCCAGAAGAGCAGAAAGGAACGATTTGGCACGACAAGCGCGATAAGCGGGTGCCGCTTGCCGTGGCGCAAACGGCCATTGGGCAAAAAGATGTGCGCGTCTCCCCGCTTGGCGTCGCCAACATGATGGCGACGATCGCCCGCGGCGGCGAGGCCTTGAAGGTGCGGGTCGTGGACAAAGTGCTGTATAAAAACGGGACGACGTTGTTTTCGTTTTCACCCGAGCCGGCGACGGACAAGGAGCCGCTTGCGCCGCAAACGGCAAGGCAGCTCCAGCAGCTGCTGCGCGGCGTCGTCATCAATGAAGACGGCACCGGCCGCCGCTTTCGCTCGCTTCCGTACGAAGTGGCCGGCAAATCCGGGACGGCGGAGACAGGAAAAACGAAGGGCGGCAGCGAATTAATCAATAAATGGTTTGCCGGCTATTTCCCAGCTGACCGCCCGAAATACGCCCTCGCCGTCGTCGAGCTCGACTGCCCGAGCGGACAGGCGGCCACGAATGATGTGTTTGCCGCGGCGGTTGAGGCGCTTTATGCGTATGACCGAAACAAAAACGATCAGGAGTGACGAATCGATATAATGAATTCGTTGCGGCCACATAAAGGAGGGGGAGGCCGATGCAACAAACCGGAACACGTTTTGCCACCCGCGCCAAGCGGCGGAAAATCAACCGCTGGCTCAATGGAGCAATCGCCGTTGTGGTGTTGCTCATTCTCATTGTCGGTTGGAACATATTGTTCGGCGGCGAGCCGAGCCATAAAGCGGCGGATGCTGAGGCGAAGCCGGCTGCGGGGGCGGATGGGGCGAAGCGGGTCGAAATCGAAACGGGAGAACCGACCGCGCCGTCTGAAACGGAGGAAGCTGCTTCCGGGGACGAGTCCGAACCGGCTGAAGAGGAAGCCGAACAAGACGTGACGGCAACGCCGGGGCCGCCGGGGTCGAATATTGAAAAAGAGATCGTCAACCCGGCATGGCAGCCGGTCGGCACGACGCAATCAGAGCCGCATGAAACGGTGTTTAAAAAAGATTCGGTGGACTGGAAGGAAATGCTCGATGCGGTCAGCTATGCGACCGGCATCGCGCCGGACGATATGATCGTTTGGTTCATCGGCAACAATGGGCCGAACAAAGCGGTGGCGACGATTTCAACGAGAGACCAGACCGCCCATTACCGAGTGTATATTGAATGGGTGACGAATGAAGGATGGAAGCCGACGAAAGTGCAAAAGCTGCGGGAAAAACCGTAGCGATTTTTGAAGGGGAACAGGTGCCCGCTTAGAAGGGGCGCCTGTCATTTTTTTGCCTTAAAGTGGACGACGGCACTGTAAAACCGCTTCCCGTTTTCCATGACATGCATTTGGTGCGACACATGATGGACGGAAAGCAGCAGCGCTTTGTTATGCTCGATTTGCTCGTTGATTTTTTTTTCAAGCGTTCGCAAGTCGTCAGCTTCAAAAAACTCCACTTTGTCTTCAATCAAATCAAGGGAAATGTTCACCATGTCTTTGCCTCCTTTCATCGACAGTGTAGCAAATTTTCCCGCTTCCATCCACCCGCGCAATAGAAGCGGCGATGGGGAACAATACAAATGACAGCGAGCACGATCATTGAACGGCGGAAGAAGTTATGGTACGGTGGGAGCAGGTTATCATCTAAAGAATACTATGTTTATAGGAATTATAAACTTTATGGAGTGAGGCCATATGGGCAGGGAATTTCTTGATTTGTTCGAGCAATGGGCGGAGTCATACGATCGATCAGTCGAAGGGGGAGATGAGCAATACCGCGATGTGTTTGCCGGTTATGATCGCATTTTAAACACTGTCGCTGATAAAGCCGGCCGTGTTGTGCTTGAATTTGGCGTCGGCACCGGCAATTTGACGAAAAAGCTGCTGGAGCGCGGCAAAACGGTATACGGTATCGAGCCGTCGGCGCCGATGAGAAAAAAAGCGGCGGAAAAGCTCGGCGGCCGGGCGGTCATTATGGACGGCGATTTTTTGCAATTTCCGGTTCCTCCTGAGCCAGTCGACACCATTGCCAGCACGTACGCGTTTCACCATTTGACGGATGAGGAAAAAGACGAGGCGCTCGGCAAATATAGCCAACTGCTCCAAACTGGTGGTAAAATAGTGTTTGCCGATACGGCGTTTCGCGACAAAAAGGCGTTCCGCCAAGCTGTCGAAGCCGCACGGGAGCGCGGCTTCCACGATTTGGCCGACGATCTCGAGCGCGAATATTACACGACGCTTGACGTATTGGCTTCGCTGTTTGCCAGCCATGGCTTTTCCGTCTCCTTTGCGCAGCAAAACGCGTTCGTCTGGGTGATGGAGGCGGTGAAACAACCGACATAGAAAGAGGGAGAACGATGAAGGCAGCCATCATTGGAGCAATGGAAGAAGAAGTGGCCATTTTGCGCGCACGCATGGAAGGGCGCGAGGAAACGGTGATCGCCGGATGCGAGTTTTCCACCGGCCGCCTTGACGGTGCCGAGGTGGTGCTGCTCAAGTCCGGCATCGGCAAGGTGAATGCGGCGATGGGAACGACGCTTTTGCTTGACCGATTCCGCCCTGATTTCGTCATCAACACCGGCTCGGCCGGCGGATTTTTGCCGTCGTTGCGCGTCGGCGATCTCGTCATTTCCGATGAGGTCGTCCACCATGACGTTGATGTGACGGCGTTTGGCTACGCCTACGGGCAAGTGCCCGGCTTGCCGGCGCGCTACCGGGCCGATGGGGTGCTTGTTGAGGCGGCGAAGCAGGCAGCAGCGCGGCTTGACGGTTTGCAGGCGGCGGTCGGTTTGATCGCGACTGGCGATTCGTTTATGAACGATCCGGAACGCGTCAAATTTGTGCGCAGCCAGTTTCCGGAGCTGTGCGCCGTCGAAATGGAGGCAGCCGCCATCGCCCAAGTGTGCGTGCAGTTTGGGACGCCGTTTGTGGTGATTCGGGCGCTGTCCGATATTGCCGGTCAAGAGTCGGATGTGTCGTTTGAACAGTTTTTGGAGACGGCGGCGAAACACTCTGCACAACTGGTGTTGGCTGTGTTGTCCGCCATGCAGAAGCGAAAATAAACGCCAAAACGCCGCCGTCCCGCCGCCAAATGAGCGTGAGGAATGGAGTGACCAACGATGCGGGTAGCAAAAAGCATTCATGAATTAATCGGCCATACGCCGGTCATCGAGATTACACGCTTTCCGTTGCCGGAAGGCGTCCGTTTGTTTGCGAAGCTCGAGTATTTCAACCCAGGCGGAAGCATTAAAGACCGGCTCGGGCAAGAGCTGCTCGAGGAGGCGCTCGCGTCGGGAAAACTAAAAGAAGGGGGCACGATCATCGAGCCGACGGCCGGCAACACCGGCATCGGCTTGGCGCTGGCGGCGATCGGCAAGAACGTCAACGTCATTTTTTGCGTACCGGAAAAATTCAGCGTTGAAAAGCAGCAGCTGATGAAGGCGCTTGGGGCGCAAATTGTCCATACGCCGACCGAAGAGGGGATGGAGGGGGCGATTCGCAAAGCCGAAGAGCTCGCCCGCACGATTCCGGGCGCCTATTGCCCCCAGCAGTTCGAAAACCCGGCCAACCCAAGGACGTATTACAAAACGCTCGGGCCGGAGTTGTGGGACGACTTGGGCGGACAAATCGACGTTTTTGTTGCCGGCGCTGGTTCGGGCGGCACGTTCATGGGGACGGCGACGTTTTTAAAAGAAAAAAATCCGGCCATTAAAACGGTCATCGTTGAGCCGGAAGGATCCATTTTAGGCGGAGGCGAGCCGGGGCCGCACCGAACCGAAGGAATCGGCATGGAGTTTTTGCCGCCGTTTATGGATCCGGAGTATTTTGACGCTATTTACACGATTTCCGACGACGACGCTTTCCGCCGCGTCAGCGAGCTGGCAAGGCGGGAAGGGCTGCTTGTCGGCAGCTCGTCCGGCGCCGCGTTTCATGCCGCTTTGCTCGAGGCGGAACAAGCGAAGCCCGGGACGAACATCGTTGTCATTTTCCCCGACGGGAGCGAGCGATATTTAAGCAAAAACATTTACGAAGGTGGGCGATAAGATGAGACGAAAGACGATGCTCATCCATGGCGGCATCGCAGGCGACCCGTACACTGGGGCGGTGTCGGTCCCAATTTATCAAGTGAGCACGTACAAACAAGAGGAAGTCGGCAAACATAAAGGGTTTGAATACTCGCGCACCGGCAATCCGACGCGTGCGGCGCTCGAAAAGCTCATTGCCGACCTTGAAGGCGGCGAAGCCGGGTTTGCGTTCGCTTCCGGCATGGCCGCCATTACGGCTGTCATGATGCTGTTTCAAAACGGCGACCATATCGTGCTGACCGACGACGTCTATGGCGGCACGTACCGCGTCATGACGAACGTGCTGAACCGGTTCGGGCTTGAGGCGACGTTCGTCGACACGAGCGATGTCGCCAACATTGAAGCGCATATTCGCCCAAACACGAAGGCGATTTACGTTGAAACGCCGACGAATCCGCTTTTGAAAATCACTGACTTGCAAGCCGCCGCCGCCATTGCCCGTGCTCGCGGGCTGCTGTTGATCGTCGATAATACGTTTTCCACTCCGTACTTTCAAACACCGCTTGCGCTTGGCGCCGATATCGTCATCCACAGCGCGACGAAATATTTAGGCGGCCATAGCGACGTCGTCGCCGGGTTGGCGGTTGTCCGCACGCCGGAGCTTGCCGAACGGCTCCATTATGTGCAAAATTCAACCGGAGGCGTGCTCGGCCCGCAAGACTCGTGGCTGCTTATGCGCGGGATCAAAACGCTTGGCGTGCGGATGGAAGAGCATGAACGAAACGCGCGCGCCATTGCCGCCTTTTTGGCCGAGCATACGTCCGTTGCCCGCGTCTATTATCCAGGCCTTCCAAATCATCCGAACCATGAGCTGGCCAAACAACAAATGCGTGGATTCGGCGGCATGATTTCGTTTGATGTCGGCAGCTTGGAGCGCGCGGAGAACGTGCTGTCGCGCGTACGCTACTTTACGCTTGCCGAAAGCTTAGGGGCGGTCGAAAGTTTAATTTCGCTGCCGGGGAAAATGACGCACGCCTCGATTCCGAAAGAGCGGCGCGAACAGCTCGGTATTACAGACGGACTCATCCGCCTGTCCGTCGGGCTTGAGGATGTGAACGATTTGCTCGACGATTTGGCGCAGGCGCTTGGCTGAAATTGCCGCTCCTCCCTTCCGTCCATGTATGATACAGTGAAAGGGGAGAGGAGGGATCGGGCTTGAACGAGCAGCAACGAGACGAGCTGCGGGCGAAGGCGGGCGATTTCAAGATGTACAGCCTTGTCTTGTTCTCGCTCGGTGTGTTTTTCTATTTAGGGACGATCATCCCGGGAGCGCTTGAGGCAGCGAAAAAACCGTTCGCCTTGCTGATGGTTGGAGGCTGTTTCATGGCGGCTTTGTACTGTTCACGTCGCTCCGCCGTTTGCGCCCGCCGCTTGGAGGAAGAGGAAGACCGGTTTGAATGATCAATGGGGCTCGACGAAAAGCGTCATTGCGCTTATGATTGGCGATAATGAAGAAAGGAGGATGAAAGGGGAGACGATGTATGTCCATTGTACTCGTATGGCTGGTGACGTGGATAAAGCAAAGGGGAAACTCCACTTGACTCAGTCGAAAGTGCGATCGGTGCTCCGCGCGCTGTTGTTGACCGTCGAATTTCATGAATTGTTCAAAATGTGGCGGAAGCGTTCCCCGTCTTCTTTGGTAAAATAAAAATAAACGAGAAGGCCAAGGAGGGAACGGGGATGTTCGCCATCGTCACGGCAGTTGTGATTACGGCGTCGATTGCGCTCGTCGTCGCTGCGGAAGTGAGCGCCGAAGCAGGAGTGTAACAAGGCGGGCGCCTGTCTAGGATGGGAGGGGAACAGCAGGCGAGCTGCAACACAAGAAATGAGTGTGTTTGTTCACTGATACGGGTGGCACGTTTGCCCGCAGCCGGCCTCGTTAAGGGGGTCGGCTGAATTTTTTGTCCAGACACGGACAACAACGCCCCTGCATATACATAACGATAGGCGGTTTCCGCCGATGACAGCAGGCGGGGGTGAGAGCATGTCCGGCATTTTTTCAGCATTTGCGTTTTTGTTGAAAGAATTGACGTTTCTCGTCTCGTACATTAAAAACAACGCGTTTCCCCAGCCGTTAAGCGCCAAAGAAGAGGAAAAATATTTGGAGTTAATGGCCAAAGGCGACGAGCAAGCCCGCAACCGGCTCATCGAACATAACTTGCGCCTTGTCGCCCATATTGTCAAAAAGTTCGAAAATACGGGAGAAGAAGTGGAAGATTTAATTTCGATCGGGACGATCGGCTTGATCAAGGCGATTGAAAGCTATTCGCCGGGGAAAGGGACGAAGTTGGCCACATATGCGGCCCGATGCATTGAAAACGAAATCTTGATGCATTTGCGTTCACTGAAAAAAACACGCAAGGACGTTTCTCTTCACGAGCCGATCGGCCAAGATAAGGAAGGAAATGAAATCAGCCTGCTCGATATTTTGAAATCCGAAGGGCAAGACATCGTCGACGAAATTCAGCTTAACATGGAGCTTGAGCAAGTGAAACGATACATCAGCGTGCTAGACGAGCGGGAAAAAGAAGTGATCGTCAAGCGGTTTGGCCTCGGCCGGCAACGGGAGAAAACGCAGCGTGAAATCGCCAAAGAGCTCGGCATCTCAAGAAGCTACGTCTCGCGCATCGAAAAACGGGCATTAATGAAAATGTTTCATGAGTTTTACCGGCAGGAAAAAGAAAAGCGGCGATCATGAAATTCGGGAATGAGGCAGGCGCCTGACCGGCGGCCTGTTTTCTTTTGCCAACGATACAAGTATTTAAATTATTATAAAAAAACAAAATATATTGATAGTTCCTTGCAACAAAGCGGTTTCATTCAAAAGTATTGACAGATTTTATTTTTAATAGCAAAATAATTTTGTCGTTTTTTGTCTAAAATTGTCTAAAGGAGGCGAAACATGATGAGAAAGATCGGGTTAGCATGGCAGATTTTGATCGGTCTTATTCTCGGGATTATCGTCGGAGTCGTTTTCTACGGAAACCCGAACGTGGCAACGTATTTGCAACCGATTGGGGACATTTTTCTCCGTCTCATTAAGATGATCGTGATTCCGATTGTCGTCTCGAGCTTAATTGTCGGCGTCGCCAATGTCGGCGATGTGAAAAAGCTCGGGAAGCTGGGCGGCAAAACAATCCTTTATTTCGAGATTATCACGACGATTGCGATTGTCGTTGGCCTCTTGGCAGCAAACGTGTTCCAACCAGGCGCCGGCGTCAATATGAAATCGCTTGAGAAAACCGATATTCAATCATACATTGATACGACGAATGAAGTGCAGCACCATTCGATGGTCGAGACATTCGTCAACATCGTGCCGAAAAATGTGTTTGAATCCCTCGCGACAGGAAACATGTTGCCGATCATTTTCTTCTCGGTCATGTTCGGATTGGGTGTAGCCGCGATCGGCGAAAAAGGAAAACCGGTGCTTCGCTTTTTCCAAGGAACGGCGGAAGCGATGTTTTACGTGACAAACCAAGTGATGAAGTTTGCGCCGTTCGGCGTCTTTGCCTTGATCGGGGTGACGGTGTCGAAATTTGGCGTCGCTTCACTTCTTCCGCTCAGCAAGCTTGTTGTGCTCGTTTACGCAGTGATGGCCTTTTTTGTGCTCGTTGTGCTCGGCGGCACCGCGAAATTGGTAGGTGTGAATATCTTTCATATTATTAAAATCTTAAAAGATGAGCTCGTGCTTGCCTATAGCACGAGTCAGTCAAGACTTTGTGGAGAACATTTTTTCGGTTCACTACGGGCGTTGTCAATCACTAGTTAGCGAACCATTTTCAGGAATTAATATCGTAAGCGCTTTCGGACTCTCATCCCTCATCTTGAGGCGATGATACGATATTCCATTTTTTTACACCCAACCACCATCCCGGAGCGCCGACAACGCTTGATGGATCGGCGTCCCGGATGACCGCTGCAGACACGGTAGATTCTGACGCACCACATCTGCCCATAACCGTCCGGCCTTCCGTTTGGCCTGTTCGATCCGCTTGGACTTTGTTGAGGCCGAGGCTGCCGTTCGGGTCTCTTCTTCCTCCACCAACTGCCCATTTCTCCGCCCGATCCCGTCGATTCGGGCTGCCATCGCCCTCAGAAACGCCCGAAGCCCTTGGTCTTTCCAGCTGCGGCGGGATTTCACCCGATGCGCAAACCGGCTCATCACGCTCTCGGCGTGGCCCATCGGACGCATGCCGGTCGTCTCCACCCCTTGCTCCGACAGCCACTCCCGATAGTCCCGGATGCATCCCGGCATCGACTCGATCCGGCGAATCAAGGCGGCCAGCTGTTGTTCTTTGCCTTCGTCCTCCAACGTGCCGACCGCGCTGTTCAGCTCCACGAGAAGCCCCTCTTCGTCTTGTTTCGCCAGCTTCTTCCGCACCTCCCGCCAACGCGGATGGCCGGACAGACACTGACGCAGCTCCCGCGCCACATGAAATCGATCCAGCTGAAAGCACGCCCGCTTCCCAAAATACT
>NZ_SDLD01000090.1:0-3368 GCF_013096875.1 Geobacillus sp. DSP4a
CGCGGGAGGAACGCTTTTTCTCAAAACGGTCAGAAGATGGGGGCAAATGGCTATTGGAGCTGTTTTTTTTCGTGCGTGCTTCCAGCTCTTGAACACGGTACTTCAGTTGTTCATTTTCTTTGCGTAGTTGTTTGTTTTCGTGACGCAAATGTTCATTTTCTTGAATGAGTTGATGAATGAGCTGTTTTTGTTGTTGAACTTTGCCGATTAAGCCCTCAACTGTAAATACAGCTTGTTGTACCGTCAACATGTGATTCACCTCCTTGTCTATCAATATTCACATCATAGACAAGGAAAGAAGAAAATATTCAGCTCACTTTATGATGTGGCTGAATAGTTACATTTTAAGAGTAGGATACTTATGTAATTCTTGAAAAGGAGAAGAGCAAAAGTGAAAATATCCATTGCTGGTACGGGTTATGTTGGCCTGGTTACAGGTGTTGCTTTATCTCATATTGGTCATCATGTGACATGTATTGATATAGATGAAGCAAAAGTAGAAAAAATGCGTCAAGGCATTTCACCAATTTATGAACCCGGGCTTGAAGAGTTGATGAAAGAAAACATTCAAGCCGGACGTTTGTTTTTTACAACCAGTCCTGAAGAAGGATTTAAAGATGTGGATGTCATTTATATTGCCGTTGGTACGCCTGAGAAAGAGGATGGATCTGCTAATTTAATGTATATTGAGCAAGCAGTTCGGGATATTGCAGCGAATATTACCAAGGATGTTATTGTTGTGACAAAAAGTACGGTACCGGTTGGAACGAATCATTATATTAAAGAGTTGTTAGATTCTTTAGTGCCTAAGCATATCCATGTGGAAGTGGTGTCCAATCCGGAATTTTTGAGGGAAGGTTCTTCCGTTTATGATACGTTTCATGGCGATCGGATTGTCATTGGTGCCGATAGCGAAGAAGCAGCGAAGGTAATTGAAGAAATTAACAAACCTTTTGGTATCCCAATTTTTAAAACAGATATCCGAAGTGCGGAAATGATTAAATATGCTTCGAATGCTTTTTTGGCGACGAAGATTAGTTTTATTAATGAAATTGCTAATATATGCGAAAAAGTGGGAGCCGATGTGGAAAGTGTTGCGTTAGGAATGGGAATGGACAAGCGCATCGGTTCGATGTTTTTAAGAGCGGGAATCGGCTATGGAGGATCTTGTTTCCCAAAAGACACGAAAGCTTTGGCAAAAATCGCGGCGAACATTGATCATGATTTTGAATTGTTAAAAGCAGTGATAAAGGTGAATAGTAAGCAGCAACGCATATTAATCGATAAAGCAAAAGAACGATTTGGCAGTCTAGCTGGGAAACGAGTAGCACTGCTAGGGTTGTCATTTAAACCAAATACAGATGATATGCGTGAGGCGGCTTCGATTGTTATTTCCAAAGAATTAATTGCCGAAGGAGCAGAGATTGTTGCTTACGATCCGGTTGCGATTGAAAATGCGAAAAAGGTTCTGCCGCAAGAGGTAGTATATACAGAATCCATTGAGACTGCACTAGAAAATGCCGATATGGCGTTTATTCTTACGGAATGGGCACAAATTAGGGAATTAGATTTAAATCTATATATTCAGAAGATGAAACAACCGATCGTGTTTGACGGACGGAATTGTTATAGCTTAAATGAAGTGCAAAAATATCCTATCGAATATCATTCGATCGGCCGCAAAACAATTTATAATTATCAGTTTCAGACAGTTTAATAATGAATGCAAAGATCAGATCGGTTAAGATCTGATTTTTTTATGGAGGGGTCGTCATGAAACTAGTCCTTTTATCCGGCGGATCTGGCAAACGCCTTTGGCCTTTGTCGAATGATACGCGTTCGAAACAATTTTTTGAAAGTATTAGAAGGAAAAAACGGTGAGAAACAATCGATGGTGCAGCGCGTATGGGGGTAGTTGGAAGCGAACGGGTTTGCTGAGTCTGCCGTGATTGCAATATCGAAAATGCAACGAGATATGATTTATCGTCAATTAGGGATAGAGGTGCCGCTCATTATTGAGCTAGAGCGTCACGATACGTTTCCGGCAATTTCGCTTGCGGCTTCGTAATTTATATACGATCGAGAATATGCCGGAAGAGGAAACGGTCGTTGTCTTGCCGGTGGATCCGTATGTGGAAGACTCGTTTTTTCAACGAGTCAAAGAGTTAGAGCATGTTCTCGAGCATTCGAATGCAGAGTTAGCCTTAATCGGTGTGAAACCAACGTATCCATCTTCAAAATACGGATACATCGTTCCAAAAGAGAAGGTGGATGGTGCGGAGTATTTTATTGTTCATCATTTTACGGAGAAGCCGAGTGAAGAAAAGGCGGAAACGTTAATCGCCATGAACGCTTTCTGGAATTGTGGGGTATTTGCCTTTAAGTTGAAGTATTTAGTGAATCTTCTCGTGAAAAAAGGTATTCCTCTTGATTTTGATGAGCTGGTAAATCAATATAGCACGTTGCCGAAAATTAGTTTTGACTATGAAGTCGTAGAAAAGGCGAGTCATATTGTGGTTCTTCCGTATGATGGATATTGGAAAGACCTTGGTACGTGGAATACGCTGACAGAGGAAATGGCAACGAATCAAATTGGGAAAGGCGTATTAGCGGAAGATGTGGTGAATACCCATTTGGTGAATGAATTAGACATTCCTGTGACGGTGATTGGTACCAAAGATCTTGTCGTCGCAGCAAGCCCAGACGGAATCTTGGTTGCCGATAAAGCTTCCAGTCCAAAAATTAAAGATTTAATTAACGGTTTTCATCAGCCGCCAATGTATGAAGAACGGATTTGGGGCTGGTCGCGCGTTCTTGACTATGCGAAATATGAAGATGGTCAAGAAATGGTAACAAAGCGCATTTGTATTCATAAAGGAAAAAACTCAAGCTACCACTATCATCATTTACGAGACGAAGTATGGACCATTGTTCGCGGTGAAGGGGAGTTAGCGTTAGATGACTCGATTACTCGTGTAAAAGCAGGAGACATCATTCACCTTCCAGCGGGTCGAAAACATGGGATTCGGGCGATTACGGAATTAGAGTTTATTGAAGTGCAAACAGGTTCTGGTATTAGTGATGAGGATTTTGTGCGGCTTTACTTCGATTGGGATGATGTGATTCGTCATTTCCAAAAATCAAAAGCCAAAGTCATTTCGTAAATTGGCGGGGATGGTTCCCCGCTTCTTTTTTTATTTCAATGGAAAGGTTTAAACAAAATGAAGACGATTGCGTATTACTCACATTTCGCACCCTCCCAACGAAAATCGGGAGGATTTTTTCGTTCCGATGTCGAATGAATCCTTGACACACAAGGAAAGTGAAGGAGTTTTTCTCTCATGAACGTTCAAGTCAAAAAGGTCTAT
>NZ_SDLD01000091.1:0-3255 GCF_013096875.1 Geobacillus sp. DSP4a
AAGATCAAGCTGATGAAACGTCGGGGATACGGATACAGAAATATCCAGCGTTTTGCATTGCGGGTTCGGCTAGAAACAGCTAACATACTTTCATGACAGGTGCAAGTACAACTTTTGGTGATGAACCTTATTTTTTTATTTATTTTAATATAAAAAAAGTTTTTTTTCAACTGTAAATTACCATTCGAGTCAGTCAAGACTTTGTGGAGAACATTTTTTCGGTTCACTACGGGCGTTGTCAATCACTAGTTATCGAACCATTTTCAGGAATTAATATCGTAAGCGCTTTCCGACTCTCATCCCTCATCTTGAGACGATGATACGATATTCCATTTTTTTACACCCAACCACCATCCCGGAGCGCCGACAACGCTTGATGGATCGGCGTCCCGGATGACTGTTGCAGACACGGTATATTCTGACGCACCACATCTGTCCACAACCGTCCTGCCTTCCGTTTGGCCTGTTCGATCCGCTTGGACTTTGTTGAGGCCGAGACGGCCGACTGGGGCTCTTGCTCCTCCCACCGTCCCTTTCTCCACCCGATCCCGTCGATTCGGGCTGCCATCGCCCTCAGAAACGCCCGAAGCCCTTGGTCTTTCCAGCTGCGGCGGGATTTCACCCGATGCGCAAATCGGCTCATCACACTCTCCGCATGGCCCATCGAACGCATGCCGGTCGTCTCCACCCCTTGCTCCGACAGCCACCCCCGATAGTCCCGGATGCATCCCGGCATCGACTCGATCCGGCGGATCATGGCAGCCAGCTGCTGTTCTTTCGCTTCGTCCTCCAACGTGCCGACCGCGCTGTTCAGCTCCACGAGAAGCCCTTCTTCGTCTTGTTTCGCCAGCTTCTTCCGCACCTCCCGCCAACGCGGATGGCCGGACAGACACTGACGCAGCTCCCGCGCCACATGAAATCGATCCAGCTGAAAGCACGCCCGCTTCCCAAAATACTCCCGGCAGGCCGTGATCCACGACGCCGCGTCGCCGTTGAGGACCAACAGGTCTCGGCACGGATCATAGGCATATTCCTTCATCAGCCACTCCTCAAACCGTTCCCACACGTCCCCCGTCCCTTCATGGAGGTAGTGGCGCCGGTTCACCAGCTCAAGCTGCGACCCGTTTCGTCTCCATCCCTCGTGAACCGCCAGGATTTTCTCTTCTTTCGCCCGTTTCCCTTTCCCCTGGCGGGAAATAAACAGTCCATCCGCCTCCACAAACAGCACCCGGCCGTGCCGTTGGGAAACAGGGTGGTGCAGCGAGACAGGGGCCTCCAGCACCAGTTGGCGAATCGCCTCGTGGCTGAGGACCGCATACCCCACGATCGACTCCAACGTACGGGCCGCTTTGCGGTAGGAAGAGCACTCTACGGCCAACTCGACCGCCGTTTCCTCGAGGCAAGGACTGATCGATTGGGCCCCATCAAAGCCTAATTCGGCATCCAGCAAGAAGGTATAGTTCCCCGTTTGCCGGTCATAGTAGTAGTTCCGTCGAAACGTCACTTCTCCAAACAGCGTTTGGATCGTAGTCGGCCGTTTGTCTTTCAGCTGATGCCGGCGCTTGTCCCGCGCTTCCGCCAGTTGTTGATCGATCTCCTCCAAAAGGGCCGCCAACAAGACAGCGAACACCTTTTGAAGAGTTCTGACTAATTGCTCCTCCAGCTCTTTTAATAAAGGCCATTCTGTGGTAAGATGTTTCATGGACTCTCTCCCTCCTGTTTTATGGATGTTGGTCATCACCATCATAGCAGGGAGAGAGTCCTTTTTGCATGACATTTGCTTTTTCTACCGCGCTTCGCTTGGTGGCCCCGACGAGCGTCGCGAACAAAAGTTCGCAACCCTCGTCGGGGAATCATTCCGGAATGCCACCCACAAATATTTTACTCACACGTGGACTTTCCCTAGGTGTTTTTTGCAAGCAAAAAATGCAGAGAAGTGCAAGAAAAAATACATAGGCTTGCCAGCTCAAGACTTAAGGTTCCAGACCGGAGGCAGAGGACGGCTGGATCGCGGAGAGAGCGTTCCGCAGTCGATAGCTCTCTCCCGTAAAGGCCAAGATGTGGGCGTGGTGAACCAAGCGATCCACCAACGCTGCCGTCAAACGGTTGTCCCCAAACACCCGATTCCACTGTCCAAATTCTAGATTCGATGTCACCATGACGCTTTTTCGCTCGTAACAGTCGGCGATAATATGAAACAACAGTTCCGATCCTTGCTTTTGAAACGGCACATAGCCGAGTTCATCCAAAATCAACAGTTCGCATGGGTCGAGGCTTCGTTTCAGCCGTCCGAGCGTGCCGTTTTTCAACGCCTCTTCCAGCTGGGCGACAAGATCCGCGACGCGGAAAAACCGAACCTCATGGCCTTGTTGGCACGCCTGAATGCCAAGTGCTGTGGCGAGATGGGTTTTCCCCGTTCCAGGTGAACCTAAAAGCAGAACGTTTTGCTTTCGCTCCAAAAAGCGAAGGTCACACAGTTCCTCCCTCGATGTCGTGGCTGGCCAATGGATATGACCCGACCATTCGTAATCCTTCAGCCATTTCAACTCCCGAAACTTGGCTTTCTTGATCAGCCGAGCCTGTTTCGCTTCTTGGCGGCACGACAGTTCCAGCGCCAATACATCCCGCAAAAACTGTTCTTTCGTTTCGAATCTCACCTCCTCGAATCGATCTGCGATATAGGCCAAATGCAGCGCTTTACAAATCTCTTTCACCTCTGCTCTCATCTCTGGACACCCCCTTCCCGAGCGGGATGAAGACGTTGATCATACACCGTTAAATCCGTTTCATAGTCGATTAGAACGGAAGGGGTGTATGATTCTTCCCACTTGTCCGGGTAATAGGAGTGCTTCGCTTCCATCAACACGCCGATTTCATGAGGAGCCAAGTCCCATCGCTGACTCTCCTCGAGCCACTGGGCGATTTCGTAAAGCGTGTGCCGATCCAACAGCGCTCGCAGTCCTTTCAAACGGGCCACCACCTGGGGCGGGGGGCCAGCCAGATACGTTCGGATCGCCTCCGGCAAGTACGTCCGGTAGCGGGAATGTCCGACAACCCGGGGTTTGGTCTCCCACTCAGCGAAAATCTCTTTCCAAGGGATTTCGCGTTTCACGTTCGTATACGGCCTGGGCGCTTCAAGATGGACGTCTCCATCGGAAGAGAACACAACGAAACGATTCCATTCTTTCTTCACCAACACCCGGTTGGGGACGGACAGGCCATGGACGACGAACGCCTTCCCATCCACCATCACTT
>NZ_SDLD01000092.1:0-3230 GCF_013096875.1 Geobacillus sp. DSP4a
ATAGACCTTTTTGACTTGAACGTTCATGAGAGAAAAACTCCTTCACTTTCCTTGTGTGTCAAGGATTCATTCGACATCGGAACGAAAAAATCCTCCCGATTTTCGTTGGGAGGGTGCGAAATGTGAGTTAAGAGATAACAAAAAACTATTTTTTTGCAACACGTTCTACATAAAAAATGGCCTCTATTCCCAACAGGAATAGAGGCCACACAGATATAATTGTTTCGCTAATTAGCTTGAAGAGCTTCTCAAGAAACTCTGATGCATTTTTTTATTTTGACAGACACACTTAATTATAATATTTATTAATCTCTTCCAACTGTTTTAACTTTGTCTTCGATGGAGTTTCATATTTCACCGCTGCATCTTTCTTCACGTAATAGCCGCCGCCAACACCATACAGCCCGTTTTTATAACTATATACTCGAAGTTCTTCTCCTTTTTTCAGTTTGCGAACAGACGTTAGTTTTCCTTTGGCATCCATTTTCCATAGATAGGTATCTTTTAATACTGTCACTTTCCCAATCTGACCTTTAACTAATTTTACTTTTCCCCACCATACGCTCGGTTTTGGAGCGGTGATGGTTAGTATATATTGGTCAAACCTCTCCTCCCCCTCTATCAGAATATAGTATTCACCTCTATTTAATCCTATCTCCTTGTAATATCCATCGTAATCGGTACTTGGATTTATCCAGAATGATGTTAGTTGGTTATTATCTTTATCATATATAGAAACATACTTGCTTTCTCCTGTATTGCTTAGTAGCACTTTTACTTTTGTAGGCTGCGGAATCGTAATTTTATAGTAATCATCATCTCCATAATCACCAAACTGAATAAACCCTTCAATATTACTGTTTAATTTAACAGGATTAGCTGTTCGTAAACTGTTGTTAAATTCTTGTTCGTAATTAAGCCCTTCTTTGAAAGTAAGCTTAAATTGATAAGGTGAATTTGATGGATAGTAGTCAGAACGTGCTACTTTAATATAAAATTCTCCAGCAGGCAAACCAACACTACCAGTATATGAATCGTAAGCACTTGTATTGTCAGTATATAAGTATGCTAATGTATCATGATCTTTTGTTAAAATACTGATTTCTTTGTCTGGCCCATCATTCAGCATCGTAAATGACAATTTTCCCGGCTTTCTTAAAATGATTTTATAATAGTCCTTATCATCATCATTTTCAATAACTCCTTCAATTGTGTTATTCACGTTAACTAAGGTAGCTTCAGCTAAGTTCTCGTTTGGTTCTTGTTCATATGTATTTCCCGGTTTAAAGGAAAGCGTAAACGAATATGGTTCATTTTCTACATAGTCATAATATTCTACCTTAACAAAGTAATCGCCAGCAGCTAAACCAACACTATTTTTAACCATATCGTATGCGCTTGTTGGATCATTGACTAAATCAGCTAAAGTATTACCGTTTTTGTCAACAATGCTAATTTTGATTCTATCTCCAGATTGCGATTTGTTAGGGAGCGAAAATGTCACGAGTCCCGGTTGATTCAAAGAAAACTTATAATAATCAACGTCACTATTATCTCTTAAAATACCTCTATACGTGTCATTTACCGTAATTGGTGTAGCATTCGCCATGCTGCCATTATCTTCTGTTTCATACCCTTCACCGTGCGCAACAGACGGCACAGCAAATATAGCACTGGAAAACAATAAGCCTGCTGTCATAACCCCCGAAATCCATTTCTTCATACCAATTTACCTCCATATACATTTATTTTCTATTTCAAATATTAATATAGTTATTTATTACCATCAAGTATTTTTATGAAGAAAGTTCTAATATAACCTTATTTTCTATTTTATCATTCATCTAACAGTTCACATTAACTCCTTTTCTGAATAAGACTGTTCCTGTTATGCAACTTCGCCATTTAGCAAAAATTCCTGACAGAAGAAGAGAGCAGCTCCCGAATGATCCAAAGGTGCTACTCTCTCCTTTTTCTGCTTCTTTAATATCATCGTTATAAAATTCTTATTCGTTCGGATATAACACTTTTACCTTATCTAACAACCGTTTTGGCGGTGTTTCATATTTGACATGCGAAGGCATTTTCGTGACGTAGTACCCTCCGCCTAGACCGTATTGACCTCCGTAGCGGTGATCATACATATATACACGATATTGCTCGCCTGGTTTTAACACCCTCACAAAGTGCAGCTGATTCGCCTTATCCCGTTTCCACAAGTTAATTGGCTTAAGAACGGTAATTCTTCCTATTTGCCCTTTTTTCAATTCCTCTTTTCCCCACATCACGATCATTTTCGGATTCGTCTTGATCGAAACTAATTCTACATATTCCGGATCGCCGTAATCTAAAGACGGATTTTCCGATTTTATCAACCCGATATGCTTTGCATAGTAGCGATATCTTCCATCGCTTTCTTTTATTTCCACAACATTTTTAAATGTCCCCGCTTTTGTTTTCACTGTTTTAGTTAATGACGTGATCGTGCAAATGATTTTTTCTCCTTCGTCATTGACATAAGACCAAGTTGTTCCTACCTTGACCGGATAAACAAGGTGGGTAAAAGAATAACCGTAATCAAAATTCCCAGATACGAGCCCATGTTCATCTTCTCGATAATATTTGGTAAACGGGTCGTCTTCTTCACCATAGGAATAAATGCCTTTCCATATATAAAGACCTTCTTTCACATGGCTAAATTCTTGAGTACTAATTCCCTCGTAATAGGCATACGTCAAAATTTTTGTTGGGTCGGGCATGTAGCTATCATATCCGCTTGCAAATGCTTTTTCGGTAAACGGCATGGCCGTAAACAATACGGCGAAAGCAGCCAGCAAAGATAAAATACGGAAAGCAACAACTTTTTTCATTTCTTCTCCCTCCTCGATAACAACGTTATTCATAGGAGGAAAATCATATTCCTATTTCTTTACATAAAAATGGATTCTATTTCCAACAGGAAATAGAAGCCATAGAAACTTCCCAAAGTTATCAACCATGTCCTTTTAATAGTTTTTTCGTCCGTTGCTCCGAGAAGAATCGGAGTTCAATAATTCCAGGGCATGACAGGCACGCATCGCAAAATTCATCTCTTTGTAAAATATATAAATGCACCTTGAAAAGTTAACCTTTGCATCACGCTGCACACCCCAAGCGTCGAAGCACCTCTTCCGGTTGTTGATCTATATATTCCATAAACCGGGCAATGGCTTGGTCAATATCCATTTGAT
>NZ_SDLD01000093.1:0-3175 GCF_013096875.1 Geobacillus sp. DSP4a
CTCCTCCACTGTTTGGTTATGTGTTCACAACTTCCACAGTAGAGGAAATGTTAGAGGCTGGCAAGCCTTTTTTCTTTGCCTTCAGCTCTGCACTTTTCGTTGCAGAACTCTGTATTTTTATTTTGCAATAAACACGCAAACCCAGCGTTAACCGCAAACCAGAAGAAATGCCCATCCGGATCCACCAACATTACTGGGTTGTTGTTCGCGTACGTATAGCCGTTCTGTGTCAAGATGTCATCCGCATCGCCTGGGTCGGGGTCGAGCGACAAGAACACGCCATGCGTTGGATGATAGTACCGGGCGATCAGATAGTACAGACCCGTTTCTTGGTCATATTGGTACCCCGCATATCGGTATGGGTTTTCGTCCGCCAATGCGCCGGATTGGGAAAGAATGTTCCCCCACGCATCGTATTGGTAACGGGCCACGATGTTTCCTTGCGCATCCGTTAGGGCGATGACATCGCCATGGGCGTTATAGTGGTAAAAATACGTCGCATTGCCTTTTTTCATGGCAAGGAGTTGCCCGTTTTCTCCGTATATATACGATCTTACCACATTTCCGCTCGCATCGGTTTCGTACAGAACATTTAGGCCGTCGCCTTGGTAATGGTAGTTCGTAATAACCCCATTCACATTCTTTTGGATGCGTCGGCCGTCTTCATCATATTTGTATGTGACAAACGGCGTGCTTTCTCCTTTTCTCGTAATAGAAACCAATTGGTCCGCTTCATTCCATTCGTATTGATACTTTCCATCTTCGAGACGGTTGCCGTTGGCATCATATGTGATCGATTCGTTTCCAAAACGAATGAGCTGATTGGCAGCGTTATAATCGGCATTGGTCATCGTCGACTGCCCATCTTTCGTTTTCACGATTTGCTTCCGATTGCCGAATCCGTCATAGGCATATTCGATTTTCGTGCCATCTGGAAGCTGCTCTTCCACTAATTGGTCTAGAGTATCGTAACGGTAGACGGTCGTTTCCCCCGTTGGGGATTCCACTTTCATCCGGTTGCCGTTTTCATCGTAACGGTACGTTTCCGATAAAATTTCTTTTCCGTCCGCCGTACCGATCGAAACGCTTTCCACTAAGCCGCGGTCATCATACCTAAAGGTCGAGCCGGCTCCATTTTCTGTCGTGAAGGTGCGAACGTTTCCTCTCTCGTCATAGTCAAAGCGGTACGTATACGTTCCGTCTTGGACGACTGTATTTTGATCCAAGGCATTGTATTGGTATGTGACTGTTTGGCTAAACGATCCATGGGAGAACATAAACTGTTGTAATTTATCCGATGTCGTCGGATAGGTCCACTTTTGTAATCCTCCGCGGTCGGATTGTTCAATGACACGATTCGCGGAATCAAATTTTCTTGTCTTGGTCGTACCGTCTTTTACATATTGTACAGAAAGTTCGTTTCCGTTTTTGTCGTAACTAAATTCGTAATACGGAACGTTGTTGTAAGAAATCGTTTTGACCCTTTCCGTTCCGTCATACGTCCATTGAATCGTGTTTCCTTTCGGCAAAACCGTTTTGATTTTATTTCCATTGGCATCATATTCATTCGTTGTCACATCATTCAACGGACCGACGGTTTTAATGAGTTTACCGGTCGCATCATAAGAATAGGCAAATGTTTGAGACTGGCCGTCGCTGGTTCGAATGACTTTTGAAGTCATATTGCCATTTAAGTCATAATCGTAGTTGACAGAAGTGCCGTTCGCTAACAACAGCTGTTTTAAGCGATCCGATAAATCATACGTGTACTCTTTCTTGTTTCCTTTCTTATCGTACTCGCTTAACAGGTTTCCTACGGCATCATAATTCTTTTTCGCCACATAGCCTTCTTCATCCACTTCTTCCGTGACATAATTTCCGCTTGCATCGTACTTGTTTTTCGTCACCACGTTTCCTTCCATTAAACGGATCGCGTCAAACCATACCGTTCCCGTGTAATTGCCACGGAAGACAGCGGATATGTCGATTTTATCAATTGGCTTGGAAGGTTGAATCGAAACGGCGGCACGGTTCCAATCTTGATTGCCAGCAGGGAAATCGGCGGTATACGTTTGGGTCGTTCCATCCACAAAGTATACTTTAGCCGTAATGGAATAATCGCTTGCGCTCACTGTGCCATTGGCTTTTACATTTTCAGCTTTCGAAACCCCAGTAAGCGTAAGGTTAATTGGTGCATCACCAGATGTTTGGCCAACGATGATGGTCTGCTTATACTCACTTGCCGATTGCGTGGTGCTTGTTCTAGATATTTTTAGTGAGTACCCTCCATCAAATGATTGTGTAGAATCTACGCTTCCTCCTGTTCCACTCCAATTCGTGGTGGTTCCTTCAAAACTACTATTTACAACTGGGTTGTAGCTGGAAGAAACCTGCGCTTCTTCCAATTGAACATTATCAAACCAGGCTTCTCCGGAAGCATCTGGAGACTTATGATCGACCTCTAAATAGACGCGAATTTTGGCTGCATTCGAAGGAGTAGTAAACGTAACTTGCCGCTCTGTCCAAGGTCTTGTGCCTGTAAGTTGGCTATAACGATGATCCGCCCAAGAAATCGTTTGATTTTGACTATTCATGAATTGAACATTGAAAAAGGCATTGGCTTTCGTTAAATTCGTTTTGATCTTCCCGCTTAACGTATACGTGGTATTTGGTTTCACTGTGATTTCTTGGGTAGCCGCTACATAGCCAAGTTCTGTATTAGGAGAAGTAGAGTCAGCGACGATTTTTAACGTTTTTCTCCCTGTCAATCCATTATATACATTCGTGTCTTCCAGTAATTGCCCAGAATCATAATGACTGAGAAGATTCCAAGCTGTGATTCCTTGTTCAAAGCCGCTATTAGAGAGCAAATTCGTCGCACTGCCTAATGTATCGCTTTCTTCAATGATATTCCCATAGGCATCGTACTTCGATACAGAAGACGTTTTTCCCGATTGATCCGTTTCGGATACAGGATTTAAGCCATCATAGGCAATCGTGGTTGTATCGCCTTCCGTATCTGTCATGGAGATGACATCATTATTTTTGGTAACTATTCAGCCACATCATAAAGTGAGCTGAATATTTTCTTCTTTCCTTGTCTATGATGTGAATACTGATAGACAAGGAGGTGAATCACATGTTGACGGTACAACAAGCTGTATTTACAGTTGAG
>NZ_SDLD01000094.1:0-3152 GCF_013096875.1 Geobacillus sp. DSP4a
CTGCATGAAGCCGGAATCGCTAGTAATCGCGGATCAGCATGCCGCGGTGAATACGTTCCCGGGCCTTGTACACACCGCCCGTCACACCACGAGAGCTTGCAACACCCGAAGTCGGTGAGGTAACCCGCAAGGGAGCCAGCCGCCGAAGGTGGGGCAAGTGATTGGGGTGAAGTCGTAACAAGGTAGCCGTACCGGAAGGTGCGGCTGGATCACCTCCTTTCTAAGGACGAAAAGCGGAAGCGCCGCGTTCGGCTCTCGAAGCCAAATGTTCTTCACCCGGAGGGGTGCTGGCACCCCGAGGGGGAAGGTTATTTGGCAGAAGAGAGCCAGGCGCTGGAGCTAGACAATTCGAAAAGCGGAGGCTCGCGGGTCGCCGCGATGGGCAAATGTTCTTCGCCTGCAAGGGTGCTTGCACCCGGAAGGCGAAGGTTATTTGACCCCGAGCGGCGGCGAGCCGGAGCTAGACAATTCGAAAAGCGGAGGCCGCAATGGCCAACTGTCGATACACCGCGCTTTCGTTTCGTTCGGTTTTGAGGGAATGAGAAATTCCTTCAAAAGCGCCTGTGCCTGCGTCTGCTAGCAGGTTCGGGGGAGCAAGATTCCTCGGCACAAAGCTGCAAGGAGGATTGCTCAAAGAAGCCGCTTTGCGTCTTCTAGCAGATTCAAGGAAGATGGATTCCTCGACGCAAGACTGCAGAGAAGCAAATTCAAGAAGCAGTCTCGTTTGCGTCTGCGTCTACAAGCGGATTCGGAGAAGCCGAATTCCTCGACGCAAACCAGCGAAGAAGCGAATTCAAAGGAGCTACTTCGTTCCTTGAAAACTAGATAACCGGAAAGAAAAGCGGAGGCGCCGCGATCGGCTCTCGAAGCCAAATGTTCTTCACCCGCAGGGGTGCTGGCACCCCGAGGGGGAAGGTTATTTGGCAGAAGAGAGCCAGGCGCCGACGCTAGACAGTAAGGAAGAAGCCGAGAGCGCTGTAGGTTAAGCTAGAAAGGGCGCACGGTGGATGCCTTGGCACTAGGAGCCGATGAAGGACGGGGCAAACGCCGAAACGCTCCGGGGAGCTGTAAGCAAGCGTTGATCCGGAGATGTCCGAATGGGGGAACCCACTGTCCGTAATGGGGCAGTATCCATGCCTGAATCCATAGGGCATGGAGGGCACACCCGGGGAACTGAAACATCTTAGTACCCGGAGGAGAAGAAAGCAAACGCGATTCCCTGAGTAGCGGCGAGCGAAACGGGAACAGCCCAAACCAAGAGGCGTGCCTCTTGGGGTTGTAGGACCGCTCATTGTGGGAGTGAGAAAGGAACGGGGTAGACGAACCGGTCTGGAACGGCCGGCCAGAGAAGGTGACAGCCCTGTAGTCGAAACTTCGTTCCCTCCCGAGCGGATCCTGAGTACGGCGGGACACGGGAAATCCCGTCGGAAGCAGGGAGGACCATCTCCCAAGGCTAAATACTCCCTAGTGACCGATAGTGCACCAGTACCGTGAGGGAAAGGTGAAAAGCACCCCGGAAGGGGAGTGAAAGAGAACCTGAAACCGTGTGCCTACAAGTAGTCAGAGCGCGTTCATGCGTGATGGCGTGCCTTTTGTAGAATGAACCGGCGAGTGACGATGGCGTGCGAGGTTAAGCCGAAGAGGCGGAGCCGCAGCGAAAGCGAGTCTGAACAGGGCGAAAAGTACGTCGTCGTCGACCCGAAACCAGGTGATCTACCCATGTCCAGGGTGAAGGCCGGGTAACACCGGCTGGAGGCCCGAACCCACGCACGTTGAAAAGTGCGGGGATGAGGTGTGGGTAGGGGTGAAATGCCAATCGAACTTGGAGATAGCTGGTTCTCCCCGAAATAGCTTTAGGGCTAGCCTCGGGATGGAGAGTGTTGGAGGTAGAGCACTGATTGGGCTAGGGGCCCTCATCGGGTTACCGAACCCAGTCAAACTCCGAATGCCAACGACTTATGCCCGGGAGTCAGACTGCGAGTGATAAGATCCGTGGTCGAGAGGGAAACAGCCCAGATCGCCAGCTAAGGCCCCAAAGTGCACGTTCAGTGGAAAAGGATGTGGAGTTGCAAAGACAACCAGGATGTTGGCTTAGAAGCAGCCACCATTTAAAGAGTGCGTAATAGCTCACTGGTCGAGTGACTCTGCGCCGAAAATGTACCGGGGCTAAACGTGCCGCCGAAGCTGCGGGATGACCGTTGGTCATCGGTAGGGGAGCGTTCTAAGGGCGTTGAAGCCAGACCGGAAGGACTGGTGGAGCGCTTAGAAGTGAGAATGCCGGTATGAGTAGCGAAAACAGAGGTGAGAATCCTCTGCGCCGAAAGCCTAAGGGTTCCTGAGGAAGGTTCGTCCGCTCAGGGTTAGTCGGGACCTAAGCCGAGGCCGAAAGGCGTAGGTGATGGACAACAGGTTGAGATTCCTGTACCACCTCCTTCCCGTTTGAGCGATGGGGGGACGCAGGAGGATAGGGCGAGCAGGCGGCTGGAAGAGCCTGTCCAAGCCGCAAGGCTGATCCGTAGGCAAATCCGCGGATTGTAAGGCCAAGCGGTGATGGCGACGGAGTCATCCGGAAGTCCCCGATTTCACACTGCCAAGAAAAGCCTCTAGCGAGGGAAGAGGTGCCCGTACCGCAAACCGACACAGGTAGGCGAGGAGAGAATCCTAAGGCGCGCGGGAGAACTCTCGTTAAGGAACTCGGCAAAATGACCCCGTAACTTCGGGAGAAGGGGTGCTCGTTTGGGTGAAGAGCCCGAACGAGCCGCAGTGAAAAGGCCCAAGCGACTGTTTATCAAAAACACAGGTCTCTGCGAAGCCGAAAGGCGACGTATAGGGGCTGACACCTGCCCGGTGCTGGAAGGTTAAGGGGAGCGCTTAGCGGAAGCGAAGGTGCGAACCGAAGCCCCAGTAAACGGCGGCCGTAACTATAACGGTCCTAAGGTAGCGAAATTCCTTGTCGGGTAAGTTCCGACCCGCACGAAAGGTGTAACGACTTGGGCGCTGTCTCAACGAGAGACCCGGTGAAATTATACTACCTGTGAAGATGCAGGTTACCCGCGACAGGACGGAAAGACCCCGTGGAGCTTTACTGCAGCCTGATATGGAATTTTGGTATCGCTTGTACAGGATAGGTGGGAGCCTGGGAAGCCGGAGCG
>NZ_SDLD01000095.1:0-3120 GCF_013096875.1 Geobacillus sp. DSP4a
TTGACTGTTTCCATTCTACCAACTTCGTGGTCTGTATGCGGAAGAAGGATCCTGACTGATGAACCTATTTCATCCAGCTAACATGTTTCTGGGATTGAGTGAAAATCACAGAAAATGGTGAAGACCCTCTTTTTCCTTAATCTGTATAAATGCAGATTGATTTTCCGACATATAATAAAACGTCTCAACTGCTCTTTTGCCTAACTTAACCTCCTTATTTATGTCGATTTTTCAATCTGAACTTATATGTATCAATCTTGATTTCAAATATATATCATGATTTTGAATTTACAGTCATAAAGCCTCAATTCCTTTCGGGGAATTGGGGCTATTTTTATTTTAAGAGGGAAAAGGATGAGCAAGTATCAAACCATCAACCACCAACAGCTAGAGTTGCTAAAAAGAGAGGTGTCTGCCAAGCAACCAGCGAAGCGCGTCAACATTGTAAGCCTGAAGTTTGTTCGGGAGTCTAGTGCACTGTGCAGGGAGCATCAAATTCAATGATTAAATAAATAGGTTAGATTTAAGTGAAAAATAGCATCTACCCTAACTAATAGTTTCATAGAAATATCGTCTCTGTCAGAAAAGATTGCCCCATAGGGACAGTCTTTTTTCATTATATTAAGGCTATTTGTCGTCTTATGGAAGGTCGACCAATAGAATGGTATTCAACCTCATACTTTGATGCCAATTCAAGCTCAAAACAATTTTTTCCATCAAAGATAACAGGCTCTTTCATTTTCCGGTGAGCTTTTTCCAGATTTGTAACCTGTGCAATGCCGTATTCGCCGAATTTAAATTTGGCCGAATGGATTTGGGGATGGCTGAAAGAGAACGTGATTGCTAATCGGTTTCATCCCACTCGAAAGGAGTTGAGAGAATTGATTGTTTCGTTCTTGGAGCACCTCGCTCCATTTTCAGAAAAAGTGCTCCAACGCATCGGACAGATAGGCTATGTCGGAAAATTAATCTGAACTTATATAGTTATAGTTGTTTTTTAAAAAAAATCAAAAAAATGTTAATCAATCAGGTGAAATTATATTAAAATTGATATGCGAAATAAAAAACAGGAAGGAAGTGGAATAAATGAAGAAATGGTTAGGATTGTTGGGGATGATGGTTTTGATTTTTGCACTAGCAGCTTGCAGCAAAAGCAATGAGGCAGGGACAAAAGAAATTAAAACTAAGTTGATGGATGGTGATGAGATAATTATTAAAGGGGTTGGTAAACCTTTCGAACCTTCAGACAGTACAACAGTTGCACTAAATGAGGGAAAAGCTTCCATAAAGATGCAAGTGAAAAATTCAGAAAAAGACATATATTTTGATGTCGCACTATTTCCGGAAATAGAAGGGAATGGATCTGTCTACTCATTAGTAACCGTTGATGGAAATGGTGATTTCTCGAAAGAAGAGAAATTTGAGGTGCCGAAAAAAGGAGATTATACAATTAACATTCATATGGACGGAAATGTTCAAGATGATTTCAAAGCTGAGTGGAAAGTGGTAATTAATCAAAAACCCCAGAAAGACAGCAAATATAAGAAGCAATTAAGGCTTGCAGAAGTAGATCAAGTAATTGGTGGAAGAATGGATTCGATGGTAACAGGAGAAACTGGATATGGTTCCGTTGTACGAGATTTTAAGGTTTTAGGTTCTGACTCTGTTTCATTTTTAACTTATTTTAATGATCATTACTATAAAACAGAGTTAAAAAATGGTAAGTGGAAAACAATAGAAGAAGAAACAGGTAATCCTCTAGATGAATTAGAAAAAATCAGGGAAAGTCATAGCGATTTTGATTCCCTGTTAGATTTAAACACATCCAAAGGAGAAGCAAAACTAATTACTTATGGTGGAAAGTATTATATCTTCTATGAAGATGTAACCATACCACAAGAAGAGATAGCTTTGTCGGAAGAATTCTTGGCTAACAAAGAGTTAATGGATTCTGACTCTGTATATTGGGATCAAAAAAAGAAAATGGTTTATTCTGTGGTAGACGAGGAAGGAGACAAAGTAATCTATCGATATGATTTGAATAAAAACAAAATCGTTCGTGATGAAAAAGGTGAGGTAGAAGCAACTCCTCTTCCATTTGATGAAGAAATTGTCGAACCAGTAAGATTTGCAACAGACAAGGATGGAAACGTGTATGTAGCAGCACTTGTAAGTGACGAATATCGAGTGCTATTAACGGCATATGATAAAGAGATGAAGATGATCGCTAAACCAATTACGGTGACATCTATTTACGAGAATTACGATAAAGGGAAATTTGTTATTGTAGCAACTAATAATGGAGTGGATATTTGGAATGTGTTTGATGAAAGAATTGTGAATGGATACGAATTCAGCGGCCCTACAAAAATTGGTGTCAATAGACATTCTATTGTTCTTCAATAAAAGATTGATAGATATATGACTTAAAAAAGCATTCAATAATGGATGCTTCAGACTGTTGACAAAATAGGTTACAGTCGAATGTCTGTAACCCATTTTAAGTATGCGTGCCTGGTGTATTAGATAATAATGTCGAAAAAGTTTTCTTTTCGACAAAATAAAATCTGTATCAAACTTGATTTCAAATATATATAAGTTGCAATTTTGTTTTACATGGCATTGTTCGCTCTTCTTGTCACCGTGCCAGCTTGTTAGGTGATAAAGTAAAGACGGGACATGGAGGTCGGAAATTCTTTATTACAACCTATATATATTATGATTTTGAACCCATAGTCATAAAGCCTCAATTCCTTTCGTGGAATTGGGGATATTTTGTTTTAGGAGGGAAAAGGATGAGCAGGTATCAAACGATCAACCACCAATAGCTAGAGTTGCTAGAAAGAAAGGTGTCGATCAAACAGCCAGGAAAGCGTGTCAACATTGTCAGCCTAAAGCTCGTTCGTGAGTCTAATGTGCAGTATAAGGAGTGTCAAATCAAATCCCCCAGAGGATGCGGTGTAAATTATCACTTTATTTCGGAACAAAAGAGACATTTTTTTGCACATTCCTTCAGAAAGCCCTCTCCCCTTTTCTGAAAGAATGTGCTAAATTTTTTGTGAATTATTTCGGAAGAGAAAATCCATCGGTTCATAGGAGGGGGAGGAGGACGTGATTCAA
>NZ_SDLD01000096.1:0-2926 GCF_013096875.1 Geobacillus sp. DSP4a
TTATGTCTTCTGTTGGCAGGCGAAACGATCGATCGAGTTCTTTCCGCTACCTAGGGCATTTTCTATGACCGAAATGCCCTATTTGTGCTGGGCTTTTTTATACACTAGCACTGGGGTGAATAGTTACGTTTGATACAAAAATACATTTTTTCACCTCCCATCTAACTATATTATACTATATTTTACTGAATCTATCCTATTTTCAGCAAAATATAGTTAAGGCGATTCATCTCCCACTTACTCCGCTTCGCTTCGTTGAAGTGGGAGTCTTCTCGCCTAATTAAGATAAATCGGCCCGGAAACACGATTTCGATACGCTTGAATTTGTTTCGGACTACATGTGCAATAGCGCGTTCTTGAGCCTAAATATCCACACGGACACGGATTCATCGCCCCAAGCAAAATAAAGTCCGCGGGATATGTCACCGTCGACGAAATACGGCTAATCGTCACTTTCCCCGTCTCTAACGGCTGGCGAAGCATATCCAGCGTCTTTTTCGCAAATTCCGCCATTTCATCGAGAAACAAAACACCGCGATGTGCCAGCGACACCTCGCCAGGCTTTGGGTGCGTTCCCCCGCCAATTAAAGAAACCGATGAAGCGGAATAATTTTGGGCGGTGACAGGCACCAAACCCTATGGTAGCGGGGCTATGCGGCACCGAGACCCGCATTGCGCACATCGTTTCCTTCCCCTCGCTAAATCCTCATATTTGCTAAATACCGCCTTACTGCTACATACCACTTTAAAAAAATGACAGAGGGGCAATCGATGGCTCTCTGTTAAACATCACAATCACACCCTTATTTCAATTTTTCAATCTCTTCAATCGGCAGTTCGGTTAATTCGTGAATCGTTTGGATGTCGTACCCTTTTACCAACATCTTTTTCGCAATTTGTCGCTTTTCTTGTTGTAATCCTTTTTTTACACCCTCTTTTAATCCTTTTTGCTCATACGAAATTAACAATTCGAGCACTTGTTCTTTTTCTTTCGTTTCCATCTTGTTCACCTCGTTTCGTAATTGTTGTTCTTCTTCATCCGACAGTTGCACATATGTTTCGAAAAAGCCGATTAACAATCGTTGCTTTGCTTCGTCTAATTCCATGCGCACAAGCATGCGTAAAAATTGTTTTTTCAATTCAATTCGTTCACTTTCAGTATACCCCATTTTGCTTAACAGCGCAGCGGCGATCGGGTTGTCGTTGCGAATATAATGACGCCAGTTTTGTTTGCGTAGCTCGACGGTGAAAAAACGGAAGTGGAGTATGTTCCCAAATGGAAGTCGAAGCGTAAATGAAGATGGTTCGTCGCGGATTGTATCGTAGCTGAAGACGGCAATCGGAACGATGTTCGTGCGGTATTTTTCAAACAAGCGGCTGAAGTAAATAAACATACGCTCTGGAAACGATGGTTGAACGTAGCTTTGGTTTTCGATATGGACGATAATTAAACCGTCTTCCCCTTTTAGCTTCGTTTCCACTAACAAATCAACGCGATATTTTTCCCCAGCGGTCACGTCCGTGAACAGTTCTTCAGATAAAAATGATAAATGGTGAAAATCAATATGCTCGTGCACTTGCGGGAAAAAGAGAAGAATAAAGTCTTCAAAAAACGTTGTGATGAGCTCTTTAAACAAGCGGTCGTGATCGACGGCCATACATTTACCTCACCTCCAAAAATTTTACATACTTTTTCGACAAAACGAACCAAATTCCTGCTTGGGAATGAATTTTTTAAACAAAAGCAGAGAGCCAATCTATGACCCTCTGTTTCTACAAATCTCGACATATATCGGGGCGTGACAGGCACGCTGCACAACAAATTCCGGGCGGTGACAGGCACCAACCCTAGCACCATCGATGATGAAAACTACTAAACTTTTAATCAATCATAGACACTCTTCATCTATTTCCACTTCGAAACAACAGATTCTAAAAATACGGTTGCACATATTGTTTTCACATCCTTCATAAAAGTACCTTTATATTTTTTTAAAGAAAAACGAATTTGTTGCCCTTCCAAATGTCTTTGTAACCCAGCTGTTCTTTTCCGAGGATTTTTTTCCTCATTGTACACAACGTAATATACTTTATCTATTTTGACGATGTCATGAAATGATATAGAAGGATTATGTTCTTTTATCATTTCATATAGACCTATAAAAGGCCCCTCGATTGCCTTCAGTCTAAGGCTTTGCCGTTCTTTTTTATCAATTTTGCCGTTCTTAAACTCTACAAAAAGCAATTGATTATCTTGAATATGAAGAAGGTCGGGGGATTTTAATGCATCTTCCCCCTTTTTGCTTGCCAAATCTTGAACAGCATTATCAAATGCTAAACAAACAAATGGAGAAGAACAAAGACTTTCGTTATTTTGATCATCCCTGCTGATGTCCTCGATGGATTGAAAAAATTCTCTGTATTTGCTTTGTAATAGGTCTTTTAACTCATCTATCTTCATCATCCTGCAATGTCTCCTCTTCTAATCGGTGAAAAGGTTCTGTCAATAACTGAAAAACTTCCTCGAGCTGATTCGTAACATCTCGAATGACAGATGAAGACGTGCTAATTTTTTGGGCATGATAAAATTTCATATCCTCTTCAAGCCCCTTTTGGTCACTATAAACTTTAAGAGCTTCGATAAAATATGGACTATGGGAATTTACTAATATATGGACCCCTTCGCTTTTGGCTAGCTCGACCAAAATTCGCGCATAGTAACTATTCACCCCAGTGCTAGTGTATAAAAAAGCCCAGCACAAATAGGGCATTTCGGTCATAGAAAATGCCCTAGGTAGCGGAAAGAACTCGATCGATCGTTTCGCCTGCCAACAGAAGACATAACGAATCCCACACGTTTTTTTCGTGTTTCGTCAGTGTGGAAACGATGCTTCTTGCGATGCAAAACGACTGCGCGAATGTTTCT
>NZ_SDLD01000097.1:0-2507 GCF_013096875.1 Geobacillus sp. DSP4a
AGAAACATTCGCGCAGTCGTTTTGCATCGCAAGAAGCATCGTTTCCACACTGACGAAACACGAAAAAAACGTGTGGGATTCGTTATGTCTTCTGTTGGCAGGCGAAACGATCGATCGAGTTCTTTCCGCTACCTAGGGCATTTTCTATGACCGAAATGCCCTATTTGTGCTGGGCTTTTTTATACACTAGCACTGGGGTGAATAGTTACGATTTTTAAGATAACTAAAGCAAACGGACACACATTAAAAGGAAAAATTATAAATATAGACGACAATTTTCTTAGGGAATCTCCAGGAACAGCCAAAAATTTTAAAGGATTAGATGTAAAGTTTAATTTCTTCAAAGACAAAAATCTAGTTCTTTTTTCCATTGAACATCCTACTGTAACAGTAACCGAAATGAACACCATAAGAACCAATAAAACTTTTGAAGAAGTACAAAAAGAGAGTAAGGAAAAAACAGATAATGAAGAAATTTATAAGTTTACAAGTGTAATTGATCCATTGGTTAACAACTCTCCCTCTATTCAGTGGATCGATGAAATGGGAAGAAAGGGATTAGATTTTGAAATACATATGGATATGTATTACCTTTATAAGGTCTTACCGGATCATTCGTAAATGAATACTAGGTATTTCCTTGAGATTTCAAGAAGAAGTGGAGACGTGTGGGAGGTGAAAATAAGATTGTTCACCTTTGAACCGTCGGTTAGAGGTTCATTCTGATTATAAATATAGAAAACATAAAGTCAAAGAAATTATCATTCATTTAGTGGTGGAGGACGTACACTTAGTTTCTTCGTTGGGGGACGTATCCTCGTTTAACAATAGGAACAATAGGATCCTAGATATCAAAAAGACCGTATGAAAAAAAATTATACGGCCTTTTTATGGTTCTTCAGGGAGTTTTCTATTCTTCAAAATACTCCAGATGTCGTTTGAGTCCTTCGGAAAGACTTTAATCCGTTTCCCAATCCCCAAATAATAAATTTTCTTTTCTTCTTCTATCACTTTAAAGACAATCCTAAAGTCTGATTTGGTATCGGTCCATCCCCTTTTTCGTTTTATTTCTAAAGGAATGGAATGCATATAGCGTTTTCGATATCCGTAAGTAGATAAGGGAGGAAATTCAGTCTTACGACTGATATTTTCCCAATTCTTATCCAGTTCAACCAATTCTTTACGTAATTGTTCCTGAAAAAGACCCCAATCATTGGGGTCAACTAGGTTGTTATCTCGAATATTCTTCAGGTCTTCAAAAAAACGCGGATCAAATTCTTGTTCGTACCGTGGCGCCAACCGAGTTCATCCCCTTTTTCCTTTTTTACTCGTTTTTCTCTAACAGATCAAATATCTCATCAATCGATTTAAACGTGCGAGATTCACTCTGACCTTTTTCAACTCGCTCGACATCTTCTTTATATTCTTTGGCCAATTGTATATCTTCATACAAACTTTCTAACTCATCAATTTTGGATTGTAGTTCCTGAATGTTATCAACTAGCTGCTCATACTTTTCCCAACTAAGCATCGCGATTGACAAATTATTGTTTACGATCACCCCCAATTTGTCAAATGCATTTACCATTTCTAACAGAGATTTTTGTGAAAGACTTCTCAAAGCACTTGCTGGGAGCGTTTCCTCTTTTGTAAGTGTTTTGGTTGGCATTTTTTTATCCCCCTCCATACCTCTTCACCTCCATTCTACTTATTATTGTATTCATAATCAATATTTTTGTGCAGAATTCTGAACAAATTTTTGAACAAAATTTTGTACAAAACGTTATGTAATCAAATGGACGATTATTTATTATTTATTTTTATCAAAAAATCCCTTTTTCAAACCGAAATATAAGCCACAATGATGAAAAAATTACAGATTTATCGCTTAGGGAGCAATAACGTACTTCACTTGGTTATATTTATTGGTGTATAATAGGAACAAATGTTCAGAACTTGTGTTCTACAAGGTAAGGGGGTAGATGGATATGAAGTGGCAATGCGAGAAAACAAGTACAAATACGTGGTTAAAACGGA
Source organism: Geobacillus sp. DSP4a (assembly GCF_013096875.1). NCBI lineage: Bacteria > Bacillati > Bacillota > Bacilli > Caryophanales > Anoxybacillaceae > Geobacillus > Geobacillus sp. DSP4a. The sequence goes on from NZ_SDLD01000097.1 coordinate 2,038, forward strand.
TGCTGGAGGAGTATGATGATCTAAAATTACATATTCAATAGCGTTTTTTATATCCAAAGTCCTGAATATATAGTAAAATTTTCTTGAAATAAAACTTATAAGGAGCATTCCCGTTAGGAGCTTTTCCGGGGACTTGATCAAAAAAAGCCCTCTTGGTATGATGCAGGGGTGTCAACCACATCACTCACCATACCAAGGAGGACTTCAGATGAATTGTACACAAAACTATAAAATTGATCAAGTCACGGCTCACATTTCGCACCCTAACAAGGTCAAAACAAAGGATTTTTTATTTAGTTTTTCAGAATAACTTTTTGACCAACACAACGAGCGATGGCAATCCTTTTTTTACCATCGCTGGTCGTTCCGTATCACGTTACACGTAGATGCTCTCATCCATGCCCAATCCCTGCAGAATCCTTCGCTGATCAGGGGTAAGGGAGCGATCCAGTGAGCGTTGGATGCGCCCA
>NZ_SDLD01000098.1:0-2476 GCF_013096875.1 Geobacillus sp. DSP4a
GCTTACGGCACGCGCTTTCTGCCGTTCAGTCGCTCCCTTCTCACTCGGTTGAAAGGTAAATTCATTGAGCCAGCAAGCCTATGTATTTTTTCTTGCAATTCTCTGCACTTTTTGCTTGCAAAAAACACGTAGCAATCCTCGAACGAATTTCTTGATATTCAGGGTACATTTCAGTCGCTTTTTGTTGAATTAGCTGTTGGAACTCACTTGGGCTATAGGAAAAACTAGAATGATGTGCTATTGTTTCGTAAGCATTTTTCTCTAATTCCCATAACTTTATCACGTCTTCTCTAAATTCTCTCATAAACTGCAAATCTGATTTTGCCTTAAAAAAAGACATTCCGACATACCCCTTATGTAAAATGATTATTCGTGTTTTTCTTATAGATTATAATTTCTTTTTCGATAAAATCATGGTATACAGACTAAATTATACCAAATTAATGTACTTTTTGTCTATAAATATTCGTTAAATTTGTATATAACGCAAATCTTTATAACCCGATATAATCTCCCTGCTTTTTTTGTAGAGTGACAGAATTCCATCATAAACATTATGATAAATGTGTAGTCTACAATATTACCTTTAATTGTATCGAGAGCGTAAAAGACTTTTCTAAAAGCAACAATCTTAGAAAAGAATCTATAAAAAAGGAACCGATAAAGGCTCCTTTTAACTTAATTTCTATTGTTGAAGTTAAGCTAACAGCTTAACATAACGCGTTCCCTTGAGTGGTCTCTTCAAAAGGTTTATAAAAACACCTTTTTTCTATTGGTCCATTTTTGTTTCCTGCATATAATGAATCGGTTCATACAGTTGTCTTATACATAGTAAACCAACAATTATAAATGTTAATAAACCAAGTAAAATAACGGTCCAATGAAACCCTATCCAATCAAGCAATACTCCTGTACACAATACAGAAACCTGTTGAACAAAACTTTCCAGCATCCTTCTCAAAGAGAAAAACCTTCCTAGATATTCGTCTGGAATTAATTCCTGGCATACCGTGTTGGATAAGGGCATGAAAATACCAACAACATAACCGAATAGAGCAAAAGAAACAACAGGAAGCCATCTCCATTCTGCTAAGAATAAAGACATTTGAGCAACACCAATGAGGAGGCACGATATCAATAATAATGGGACGGAATTTTTACCTTTCTTGAGCCGACTCGCAGTTAAACCAGCAATAAAAATGGATAAACCTTCTGCTCCGTACAACAATCCTTTAATCAAAGATGAATCTTGCAATTGACTTATATTGATCACCATCAGATTAAATCCGCCAATAAAAATAAATGGGAAAACCGTTAAGATAAGAATCATCTTAATTACTGGAAGACGATTAATTACCGACAATATTTCATGAAATGATCGATGACCTTTTATATTGCGACCTGTTTGTTCTGATGAATGACGACTGGTTATGGAAGGTTCCTCTATACGTAAAAATAATGTAGACATTAGTAAGAGGAAATAGGCAATAATCGCGATTATAAACAAAGTAGTCACAGAAACATATACAAGCAAAACACCGGCTAGAACAGCCCCAAATATTCTTGCTAATGTGACAAGGTTAAAGTTTAGTGCATTTGCCTTTACTAAGTGTTCTGGTTGTGTAACTTTTGGAATGGAAGATTGAACAGCGGGAAAATAAAAGGCTGCCGCTCCTCCAATAAATATACTGTACATAAAAACCCACATAAAATTTTCTTGCCAAATTGCAATAAACATTGCACATACCGCGATAATCCGCATAATAGATACCCAAAATATAACAGTTTTTTTGGATGTTTGGTCGACCACTTTTCCGGCAAAAGGGCCAATAACTATGCTGAACAAAATTCCGGAAACCAAAATTACCGATTGAAGAAAAAACGAATGAACATGTTGTTGTAAAAACTCCAGCGTTCCGATAACGCCAAACCAGATACCAAGTTCAGCAATAAATAACCCTCCAAGAAGAATAAGTAAATTTTGATTTTTCCACACAAGGAATCCTCTCCTAACAATTATAGTTTTATTGGATAAATGTCTGTTAAGAAAATATTAATGCAAGAAAAAGGGAACGCATTTATTTTCCTAACTATAATTTTTCGTAACTATTCAGCCACATCATAAAGTGAGCTGAATATTTTCTTCTTTCCTTGTCTATGATGTGAATATTGATAGACAAGGAGGTGAATCGCATGTTGACGGTACAACAAGCTGTATTTACAGTTGAAAGCTTAATCGGCAAAGTTCAACAACAAAAACAGCTCATTCATCAACTCATTCAAGAAAATGAACATTTGCGTCACGAAAACAAACAACTACGCAAAGAAAATGAACAACTGAAGTACCGTGTTCAAGAGCTGGAAGCACGCACGAAAAAAAACAGCTCCAATAGCCATTTGCCCCCATCTTCTGACCGTTTTGAGAAAAAGCGTTCCTCCCGCGAGCCGTCTGGCAAAAAGCCTGGTGGGCAAGAGG
>NZ_SDLD01000099.1:0-2464 GCF_013096875.1 Geobacillus sp. DSP4a
TGTTTTTTGCAAGCAAAAAGTGCAGAGAATTGCAAGAAAAAATACATAGGCTTGCTGGCTCAATGAATTTACCTTTCAACCGAGTGAGAAGGGAGCGACTGAACGGCAGAAAGCGCGTGCCGTAAGCGGTAGCTCTCTCCCGTAAACGCGAGAATGTGGGCGTGATGGACCAAACGATCCACCAGCGCTGCCGTCAGGCGGTTGTCCCCAAACACTCGATTCCACTGTCCAAACTCTAAATTCGATGTCACGATGACACTTTTTCGTTCATAACAATCGGCAATGATGTGAAACAGCAGTTCCGATCCCTGCTTTTGGAAAGGTACATAGCCAAGTTCGTCCAAAATCAACAGCTCGCATGTGTCGATTTGCCGTTTGAGCCGTCCGAGGATGCCGTCTTTTAACGCCTCTTCGAGCTGGGCGACAAGATCGGCGACACGGAAAAACCGAACTTCATGGCCCCGTTCACACGCTTTTAATCCTAATGCGATGGCGAGATGGGTTTTTCCTGTTCCCGGCGAACCTAAAAGCAGGACGTTCTGTTTTTGCTCCAAAAAGCGAAGGTCGCAAAGTTCTTCCTTCGAGGTCGTGGTCGGCCAATGAATCTGATCCGACCATTCGTAATCTTTGAGCCATTTCAACTCCCGGAACTTCGCCTTCTTGATCAATCGAGCCTGTTTTGCTTTCTGACGGAACGACAGCTCCAACGCCAACACATCACGCAAAAACTGTTCCTTGGTCTCGTAGGCCACCTCCTCGAATCGATCCGCGATGTACGCCAAATGCAGGGCTTTACAAATCTCTTTTAAATCCATCTTCATGCCCGGCTTCCCCCTTCCCTTGACGGACAAAGACGTTGATCATACACATGTAAATCGGTTTCATAGTCGACTAAAACGGAAGGGGTATAGGCTTCTTCCCATTTCGCGGGATACTCCGAACGCTTCGCCTCCATCAACACCCCGATCTCATGGGGAGCCAAATCCCACCGTTGATACTTGTCAAGCCACTGGGCGATCTCATAGACGGTGTACCGGTCCAGCAGCTTCTGCACCCCTCGAATGCGTGATGCCGTCTGTTTCGGTTGTTCCATGAAGTATTTCCTAATGGCCTCCGGCAAGTAAACTCGAAACCGCGAATACTCCACCACCCGGGGCTTTTGCGCCCATTCCGCCAAAATGTCCTTCCAAGGGAGCTCCCGTTGCTTTTTCGTGTACGGCCTTGGCGCTTCCAGGTACACCTCCCCTTCCTGGGACAAAACCATGAAACGATCCCATTCCTTTTTGACAAGGACACGGTTGGGAACCGGGATCCCATGAACCACAAACGCCTCCCCATCCACCGTTACTTCCCCGTATTTATTGACATTAGCGTGGTGGAAGGAGAAGATCGGGAGATCTCTCTCCGGCAGGACAAGCAACTCCTTTTGTTCTTCCTGCCATAATTCCTCAATGGTTCTCCCTTTTTCGTAGTGGGGGCGGGCTCGATCTTCGATCATCTTGTGATGCAGCCACTCCGCCAGTTCTTCGTCCCCCTCGATCAACGGAGCAGGGACAAAGCAGCGTTGACGAGTATAGTAAACTTTCCGTTCGACATTCCCTTTTTCGTGTCCGCTATACGGATTGCATGCCTGTACGTCAAACCGGTAATGAAGCCGGAATCGCTCAAATGCTTCAGTATATTGACGTTCGCCTCCTTTTCGGATCGAAACCACCGCCGCCGCCAAATTGTCGATGCGCAGTTTTCTCGGGACGCCTCCGGCTTGGCGAAACAGCTGAGTGAGCCCGTAAAGAAAACATTCGCTGTTTTCCGCCGGCAATGGATACGCATACGCGGCGTTGCTGTACGGAAAGCTCAAAATCAGAATTGATCGGTCTTCCTCTTTTCCCTCCTTCGTCACAACGGACATGGTGCCGAAATCCACCTGCGCTTCCCCCGGAGGGTGTTCCAGCCTCTCGTAACGTTGTTCCTTCTCCAGCTTAAGCTGAGGTCTTCGTTTTTGAACGTAGGCGCAAACCGTTCGATAAGACCCTTTAAAGCCATGTTCCTGCTTTAATTGTTCGTACATCTTCTTGCTTGTCCGCCGTTGTTTTCTTGGCAGTTTGGCGTCCTCCTCCAGCCAGTCATCAATGATTTGACCGTATCCTTCTTCCTCCATCATTCCCCGTTTTCTCTTTATTTTTTGTCTGACCGAAATGTCTCCATCCGCATATTTCTTGACTGTTCTCCAGTTAAATCCCGTCCTGCGGACAATTTCGGAAAGCGATAACCCTTTCTTTTCACGCAAATGTTTGATATGATGAATTTCAGGCATTGCTAGCATCCTTTCATTACCTCCACTGTTTTGTTCTTCACAACCTTAAACAGTAGAGGGTATTTTAGGAGCTGGCAAGCCTTTTTTTTATGCCATGAAGCTCTGCACTTTTTTGTTGCAGAACTCTGTACTTTCATTTTGCACTAAACA
>NZ_SDLD01000009.1:0-77316 GCF_013096875.1 Geobacillus sp. DSP4a
TTGAATCACGTCCTCCTCCCCCTCCTATGAACCGATGGATTTTCTCTTCCGAAATAATTCACAAAAAATTTAGCACATTCTTTCAGAAAAGGGGAGAGGGCTTTCTGAAGGAATGTGCAAAAAAATGGCTCTTTTGTTCCGAAATAAAGTGATAATTTACACAATTCAAAATCTTTGATTGCTCATGATTTCATCAATCATCTCATCTATGTCATCCTTACGTTTCCCGCTAGTATCCAAAAGATGCTTTCGATCGAATCCTGATGCATGGAACTCATTCAGCAAAATGAGGCAGCGTTCCCCCATTTGTTGCTCGGGGGCCCTCATCTCATCCCTTTGCCTTAACGTTTTCCCATCTGCCCACAAAACAACATACATAACCGTTACGTTTAAATCCTTTACATTTTCATACAACCATATCGCTTCTTGGGGAAAGGCAATATAATCCACTACCACATCATTGCCGTATTTTACAAAATTTCTTGCAAGACTTAGAATATTATCCCAAATTAATGAAAGCTCTTCTTTACTTTCCCACGGTTTTTTCCGTCCATTGATATGCATATGGCTGATGTCATCGCCGGAAATATACGCACTACGCTCCAACTTGTTCGCCAATGCTGTTGAAATTGTTGATTTGCCAACCCCAGCGGGGCCTGATATGACATAGACTGTTCTTGTTTGATGATTTTTCATATGCATCCCTTTTTACCTGCTCAATATAGTTTTATTACCCGTGGTAATAAAAACGACAACATAAACCTGAATCCGTGATAAAGACGCGTTCAAAGCTGCCAAGAAAACTGGATCAATCAACAAAATATTGCACTCGGGGTTCTTCACCTAATAGGTGAACATTCGAAATGGAGTCGAAGTCTCGACACGATTGGGTTTCCCAGCATTTTTGATACACTTCTGTCACGGATTCAGGATAAACAAAAAATCCCTTGAAGCCTTCCAGCTCAAGGGATTTCGCTCGATGATTCCGACTGGGCTCGAACCAGCGACCTCCACCCTGTCAAGGTGGCGCTCTCCCAGCTGAGCTACGGAATCATATTTTGTTGTTCGCTATCGAACACATTTTTAATTATATAGACGGGCAAGTTGGTTGTCAACAACTTTTTTAAAAAAATCGCTATTCATGATGAAAAAAGGAAAGGTGCCTTCCCCGAAAGGAATAATGCGTGTTGGAACGGTTCGACATCGTATTTTTTCTACATTCTGATTGTTCTATCAAACGAGAATTTGCTTGCAAAGGCTGGGGGAATTGATGAAAAACGCACGCCGCTTCCGGTGCCGCTCAAAACCAAATTGCAGCTGACGGTCTTGTTCAGCAGCACATTTCCTGTTTTATTGTTCAGCTTAGCGATGGAAATCAAATGGTCGCTCGCCGGACCGAGTGCATCCCATTGGTCGTATTGGCTCTGGGCAGCCGTGATTTTGCTGTTTTCGATCGCGTTTTCCGTTTTCTTGACTCGCTTGTTGGTCGATGAGATCCATGAGCCGGTCAGTGTGCTGTTAAGTCATATGAAACGGGCGGAAAACGAAACGTATAAACCCGTCGCCCACAATGTGTATACCGATGAATTTGCTTATTTACTTCGCGGATTTAATCATATGATCGACGCTGTGCATCGACGCGACCGAACGAACAAAGAACTGCTCAACCGTTTCATCACTGTCCTGACAGCGGCGCTTGACGCCCGCGATCCTTATACAGCTGGGCACTCGCTGCGCGTGGCCCGTTACGCACTCGCGATTGGGGAAAAGCTTTCCCTTCCGAATGAACAGCTTGATGCCTTGTATCGTTCCGCTCTACTGCATGATATCGGAAAGATCGGCGTTCCCGATGCCATTTTGCTTAAAGTGGGAAAGCTAAGCGATGATGAATTTGCCTGGATCAAAAAACACCCCGCCCTTGGAGAAGCCATTTTGCGCGAGATTAGGCCGATCGAAGCGATTGAGCCGCTGTTAGCCGGCATCCGCTCCCATCACGAACGCATAGATGGAAAGGGATATCCAGATGGGTTGACAGGCGACGAGATTCCGTTGTTTGGCAAAATCATCGCCGTGGCCGATGCATTTGACGCCATGACTTCGGATCGTCCATACCGTAAAGGGATGGATATTCATCAAGCGGCAGACATCTTGAGAAAAGGAAAGGGAACGCAGTGGGACAGCGAACTCGTCGACCTCTTTTTGAAACACTTACAAGAGGAGAAGCTGTTGTCAACCTCAGCGGCATCTTGACCCGCCCGCCAAGCTTTGAAGGCTTGGCGGGCTGATGGCTATGGCGTTGAAACTGACGGCCGCTCTTTCACAAACGACAACGCCTGCTCAAAATCGGCGATCAAATCGTTGACATCCTCCAGTCCGACGCTCAGCCGCAACAAGCCGTCGGTAATGCCGCGGCGGAGTCGCTCGTCTTTCGGCATCGCCGCATGCGACATTTTCGCTGGGTGCGATAAAATTGACTCGACAGCCCCAAGGCTGACGGCGAACACGGGCAGGCGGACGTTTTGCACGAACGTCCGGGCCGATTCTTCATCGGCAAGGCGGAACGACAGCACGGCGCCAAACCCGGCCGCCTGATGGCGCTGGATGTCATGGCCTGGGTGGTGCGAAAGCCCTGGATAATACACATCTTCCACTTTCGGATGGCGCGCCAAATACTCAGCGATGGCCAGGGCGGATTCGGACGACTGCTTCAGCCGGACGTGGAGCGTTTTTAATCCCCGCAGCACGAGCCAAGCGTCTTGGACGCCAAGGATGGCGCCAAACGCGTTTTGCAGTTTGTACAGCTCTTTTCCCAACTCTTCATCTTTCACCACGGCCAATCCGGCGACGACGTCGCTATGGCCGGCTAAAAATTTCGTGGCGCTGTGAAGGACGACATCGACTCCAAGGTCAAGCGGCCGCTGCAGCGCCGGCGTCATGAACGTGTTGTCGAGAAACGTCAAACAGCCGTGCGCCTTCGCCAGCTTGACGACGCCTTGAATGTCGGTCACTTTTAACAACGGATTGGACGGCGTTTCCATATAAATGACTTTCGTGTTCGGCCGGATGTTTTCGGCCACGGCATGCAAATCGGTCATATCGACAAACGTATGCTCGATGCCAAACCGGTTCAACACTTCCGTGACCATCCGATACGTGCCGCCGTAGACGTCTTCGGTGACGAGCACATGGTCGCCTTTGGACAAAAGCAAAAACGCGGTCGAGATGGCCGCCATGCCGGAGGCGAAGGCGAATCCGCGCACGCCGCCTTCCAAGGCGGCGATCGCTTCCTCGAGCGCCTCGCGCGTCGGGTTGCCGGAGCGGCTGTAGTCGTATTTGCCGAACGTGTCGAAATCGAACTGATGGAACGTGGAGGCGTGCTGGATCGGCACGCTCACCGCCCCCGTGTGGCGGTCGACTTTCCATTCGTTATGGAGCAGTTTCGTTGAAAACGACCATTCCCGTTCCATCGCTCACACCTCTTTCATGTTTTTCAATGCCTGCGTCAAATCGGCGATCAAATCGTCAGCGTGCTCAATGCCGACCGAGAAACGGAGCAGCCGGTTGCAAATACCGTTTTGGATGCGGATTTCCTCAGGAATGTCCGCATGCGTCTGCGTCGCTGGGTACGTAATAAAGCTTTCGACTCCGCCCAGGCTTTCCGCGAACGTAATGAGGCGCAAGCTTTTTAAAAACCCGTTCACCCACTTTTCATCGGCAATCCGGAACGACAGCATCCCGCCTCTTCCTGGATATAAGACGTCTGTAACATCTTCATGTTCGCGCAAAAAGGCGCTGATGCGCTTGGCGTTTTCTTCATGCTGGCGCATCCTTAGCGCCAGCGTTTTCATCCCGCGGATGAGCAGCCACGAATCAAACGGCGACAACACCGCGCCGATGGCGTTATGGTACTCGGCCAACCGTTGACAAAGCTCTTCGCCTTTGGCGACAACAAGCCCGGCCAACACATCGTTATGGCCGCCTAAGTATTTCGTCGCGCTGTGAATGACGATATCGGCTCCTTCTTCAATCGGACGCTGGAGCACCGGCGTGTAAAACGTGTTGTCCACGATCAACAACAGCCCGTGCCGTTTGGCGAGCTCAGAGACGGCGGCAATATTCGTCTCTTGCATCAACGGGTTCGTCGGCGTTTCCAAGAAAATGGCTTTCGTTTTTTCCGTTATCGTTTCTTCCACTGCATCGAGATCGGTGAAGTCAACGTAATGAAACCGAAGGCCGTACTTGCGCCAGCCGCGCTCAAACAGGCGGTACGTCCCGCCGTAAAGGTCGGCCGATACGAGAAACTCGTCTCCGCTCTGAAACAAGGCGAACACCGTCTGGATGGCGGCCATGCCGGAGCTGAACGCATAGCCTTGGTCGCCGCCTTCCAGTCTCGCGATCGCTTCTTCGACGATTTTGCGCGTCGGGTTGCCTGTGCGGATATAGTCAAACCCGGTCGACTCCCCGATGCCGGCATGACGATAGGCGGTGGAAAAATAAACTGGCGGGTTGACCGTCCCCGTCACCGTTTCGCTCCGGTTGCCAATTTGCGCTAACAACGTCTCTAGTTTCTCCATCTCATCTCTCTCCTTCTGTTGAAAATTCCATCATGGATCAACGGCCAACCACTTAACGCCCAACGAAGCGCCGCTGTTGGTCAAGCAGCGGCCGAGGGCCTTGATCCTCGACGCCTCTCGGTTGAGGGAGCGGCCGCTTGAGTAAATAAAAAAAGTCTTCTAAGAAGAAGACTTTTCCATACACATGGGGTCATGCTTCTTCTTATCTGCCGAATTGAATGCTCAATTCGCTGGATTTAGCACCTGGCCGCCGGGCGGCTGGTTGCTGAAGCTTCATTGGGCCAGTTCCCTCCGCTTCTCTTGATAAGAACCGCTGCGTATTTAATTTTGTTAATTGTTAATTTAGTGAACTACCCACCACCTACACTTCGCTTAGAGGTGGGGGCTTCAAGCGACTTGTGTGTGTTCGCCGAACGGTAAGCCACACACAAGAACCCTTTACGCTTCCCTTCGTTCCGAAGGTGTCCGTTCTAACCATATTCTATCATATTCGTTGGCTAACGCCAACCGAAATTCATCTCCCACTTTCACTTCGTTTAGAAGTGGGATACTTCTTTTGGAAAAAGATGTTAGAAAATTGTAACGCATTCCGGCCATTTTTGCAAGTCATTTTTTTGCCGGCGCCAATGTTCGGCAAGTTCACGAAAAATTCGAGCCCTTCGTTAACATCTTTTTGCCTAAATATGTTACAATAACAAGTGAACTTGCGCTTTCATGGAGGATGATCATGGCGACAGCAACAGGAACGATGCGCGATTATACGCTTTACAGCAGGGAGCTGCAAGAAGAAATCGGGTTGCTTGTCTACTTGCCAAGCAATTTTTCTCCGTTGCATAAATATTCTTTATTAATCGCGCAAGACGGCAAGGATTATTTTATGTACGGAAAAATCAAAACCGTGATCGAGACGCTCATGGACGAAGGAACGATCGACCGAACGATCGTTGTCGGCATCCCGTACCGGAACGTCAGCGACCGCTACGAGAAATACCACCCGGCCGGTCGAAAAAACGAGGCCTATATCCGCTTTTTAGCCCATGAGCTCGCGCCGTTTTTGGATCGCGAGCTGCCGACGTATCAAATGGGCAAAGGACGAGCGCTGATTGGCGATTCGCTGGGAGGAACCGTGTCGCTTCTAGCCGGGCTGTTGTATCCGCATACATTTGGAAAAATCGCCATGCAGTCTCCTTACATTGACGACTCGGTGCTCGAACGCATCCGCGCGTTCCGCGACCCGTCGCTTCTTTCCCTTTACCATTCCGTCGGCGCAGAAGAAACGGCGGTCAAAACGACGGACGGCCATGTACGCGATTTTATCACCCCGAACCGGGCCGCACGGGACTTATTGATCGAAAAGCGGTTTCCCTACACGTACCATGAATTTGCCGGCGGGCATGCATGGACGTATTGGCAGCCGGATGTGCCCCGGGCGGTATCGGCCATTTTGTCGCTGTAAATAACGGCAAACGAACCATCTGAAGGAGGGAAAGCGGAATGAAGTACGGCATTGTCATTTTTCCGCCAAAGCGGATTCAAGACTTCGCCAACTCGTACCGGAAGCGGTACGACAGCCATTACGCCCTCATCCCGCCGCACATTACATTGAAATACCCGTTTGAGGCGGATGAGGAGCAAATCAAAGAAATGACGAAAGAGCTGCGCCGCATCGCGGCGGAAACGGAGCCGATTCCGATCAAAGTGACGAAATTCAGCTCGTTTTACCCGACAAGCCACATCATTTATTTGAAAGTCGAGCCAAACGACGTGCTGGAACGATTGCACGAGCAGCTGCACAGCGGCCTGTTTGCCGGGGAGCCGGAATTCGTGTTCGTGCCGCACATTACAATTGGCCGCGATTTGCCGAATGCGGAATACGCTGACGTCTACAGCCAACTGCGGCTGCAAAACGTCCATTTTGAAGAGACGGTCGACCGGTTCCACCTTCTTTACCAGCTCGAGAACGGATCATGGACTGTCTATGAAACCTTTATCGTTGGAGGAAAGGAAACGGGAGAATGAACGTCGCCATTGGAACAACGGAAGACCGCGCGTTGTATGAAGACGCGTTGCGCGTCCGTCGGATTGTATTCATCGAAGAGCAAAACGTGCCGGAAGAAGAAGAAATCGATGCATTTGAACATGAATCGTTCCATCTCGTCCTATACGATGGCGAACAAGCAGTCGCAGCCGGCCGGTTTCGCCTGGTCGATGAAGGGGTTGGCAAAGCGGAGCGCATCTGCGTTTTGCCGGCTTACCGCGGCCGCGGCGTCGGCCGGATGGTGATGGAGGCGTTGGAGCAGCTTGCGAAAACAAAAGGGGCGAAAACGGCGAAACTGAACGCCCAGACGCACGCAGAACCGTTTTACCAAAAGCTCGGCTATACGACCGTCTCCGGCGTCTTTATGGACGCCGGCATCCCACATGTCACGATGGTGAAATCGCTCGAATGATGGCCATAGAACAGCCTCGTCTACACTGATCCAAGGCTTGGGATCATCGAACATCGTTTCGCTCTCCTGAGCCAAGCAGAGCAAAAGGGAGCTGTGCGCACGCAAGCTCCCTTTTGCTTACTTTTTGTTGTTCAACATATTGGCGATCGTGTTCAAATCAATTTGTTTGCCGTTATGGACGATCGCCTTGACGATTTGGTCCTCAAGTTCTTTTGGCACTTTCCGGTTGGCAATTTGCGCCACCCGCTTCACCACTTGGCGCACCGTTTTTTCATCGCTGAAATTGGCGTTTTGCAGCGAGTTGGCGAGCTCAAAAACGTCTTTCATATTGACACCTGTTTTCTGTTCGATGTTTTTAAAAAATTGCTGATCCATCGTTCCGCCTCCTTCTCCCTGCTATATCGTATGATGCTCCCGCCTCGGCGTGCATCAAATTAGGGAAAGAAAAATACGAGCCGCTCCGTGGCGCCGAAACGGCCCGTATCCCATTCGCTTTTTCCGTTAGGCGACAAATGCCGCGCCGACAATAATCAACAAAATGAACAACACGACAATCAGCACAAAGCCACCGCCATAGCCACCGCCATAGCCGTAGCCGTAAGGATAACCATAACCGCAGAAGCCCATTATAATGTTCACCTCCTTCTCCGTTTACTGTATCGTATTCACCGGCTTAGCGGGGCGTATGGGCGCAAAGGCCATTTTGTCATCCAAATCGGCGGAACAGCTCGGCAAATTCCCGCTCCTTCTTCGCAAACCATTGCTCGATGTAGTCCAAGTTGCCTTGTACACTTTTTAAAAATCCATTGTTCAATTTTTCGATTTCTTGCAGCTGTTTGTTAAAGTCCTTTCCCCATTGTTCAAACAGGCGGATGAACGTTTCATGCCCTTCTTTGCGCGACGCAACCCAATTTTCGAGCGCTTTTTCCAACTCTTTGCTCACACTTTCCCCTCCTTTCTTACTGTTGTATGCAAAAACGACTGCCCGAGGTGAAGGCGTCCCCGTTCTTTTTTGCCTTGCCATATGGTAAAGTAAAGATGAACGGCAACATGAAAGGGAGGGAACGAATGTGAGACAAATTGAAACAGTTGAGCAATTCGAGGCGGCCATTTCCGGCGATAAGCCAGCGATTATGAAGTTTTACACAACTTGGTGTCCAGACTGCGTGCGCCTGAACATGTTCATCGATGACATCATCCGCGATTACGGGCAGTACGACTGGTTCGAAATCGACCGAGACCAGTTTCCAGATCTTGGTGAGAAGTACCAAGTGCTTGGCATTCCAAGTCTTCTTGTGTTCCGAAACGGGGAAAAAATCGCCCATCTGCATAGCGCTGATGCGAAAACGCCGGAAGAAGTGCGCGCCTTTTTGCAGTCCCTGCCGGAGTAAGACGGGGCGGCATCCTTGCCTCGCCAGAGAAGAAGGGCAACAAAAAGAGGCTGTCCGAGAAGGAAGCTTTCCTTCTCGGACAGCCATGCGAATGAACAGACAGCTCCTTATGGATCGCTGATTGTGGAAACGGAAGCCGTCAATATTCAATTTCGTCGTAGTCTTTCGGCTGGCGCATCAGCTGCGGGCTGTCAACCATCAATTCAATCGAAATTTCCTCATCGGTCGTCCGCGTCCGCTCGGAGCGGTCGTTTGGTTTCAATTGGACTTGAATTTCCTCATCCGTCGTTTTTATCCGTTTGTCTTCCATCGTCTTTTCCTCCTGTGTCATCAGTTTCGCAAGAGCGGTTCGACTTTTTGCACAAGCTCTGCCATTTTTGCGGCGTTTCGTTCATACAGCGCCTTCGCCTCTTCGGAATTCGTCTGCAACGCATACAGCTCCAGATCAGCCTGCATTTTTTTCATCGCGGCCAAGAGCAGCTTTTTCTCCTGCGGCTCGGCAATTTGGATCTTATCATCGTACAAATCGATCGTCAGCTGTCCGTATGAATCGACTTGGGCGTGAAACACATTTTCAATCGCCACTCCTTGTTTGTCAAGCTGTTCCTTCAGCCAGCCGCGGCCAAGCCCCATCGTAGCGAGTGGCTCATCCAAAATCATGCCGTCCATAATGACCGTTTGCGGCTCTTTTTCCCGCGGTGGGTTTGGGAACACATCTCCGACGGTGAGCGGCTGCTTTTCCCGCTTCAGCAACACGTTCAAGTCGCCGTTTGGCTCAAGCACCGCAAACTCGACGTCGGCGACGCGGAACACATCTTTTTTGCGCAGCTGTTCGAGCAGCTCGTCAACCGTATATTTCTCCCGTTTCAAGTTTTCCTCTAAAATTTTGCCGTTTTTAATAAAAACCGTGGAATTGCCCTCGACAAAATCGCGAAATTTCTTGTTGCGCAGCGAGAGACGAGCGACAGCCACTGGAAACAGCGACCAAATCAAAATGCTGGTGATGCCTTCTTGCAGCGAAATTCCTAAGTCGACCGACATCGTTCCAGCGATATCGCCGACGGTAATGCCGACGATGTATTCAAAAAACGACAATTTTGATAATTGTTTTTTGCCGAGAATGCGGGTGATCACAAACAACCCGATTAAAATGCAAATCGAACGAATAGCGGCTTCTAACCATATAGGCATCGATCATGCTCCTTACTTTCCGTGATATTGCGGCTCCTCGAACTCGAGCCGGCCGATCCGGTCTTTCAGTTCGGCGATGATCTCCTCTGTCGCAAGCATCGCTTCATGAAACGTCCGCTGCGCCGTTTCATCCTGGGAAGTGAGCGCCAGCTGTTGCAGCCCAGCGTGAATGCCTTTTAAGCTCGCCAACGTTTGTTTCACCTGCGAAGCAACGGTCATGGAAGATCCCTCCTATCCTTTCGGGTGGAACAAGAGCGCCCCGATAAACCCAAAGACGATCGCCGCGGAGATGCCGGCGCTCGTCACTTCAAACATGCCGGTCAATACGCCGATAATGCCGTGTTTTTCCGCCTCTTGCATCGCGCCGTGAACGAGCGCGTTTCCAAAGCTCGTAATCGGAATCGTCGCCCCGGCGCCGGCAAAATCAATGAGCGGCTCATACAAACCGAATCCATCCAAAATCGCCCCGACGACGACGAGACTCGTCAACGTATGCGCAGGTGTCAGTTTAAACACATCCATCAAAATTTGCCCGATCACGCAAATCAGCCCGCCGACGACAAACGCCCAAAAAAACATGGCCAACACGCTACGCCTCACCTCCGTACTCGATCGCCACCGCATGGGCGATGCACGGGATCGTTTCGTTTTGCTGAAACGACAATGGCGACAACAGCGCCCCTGTCGCCACCACCAAAATGCGCTTCAGTTCGCCGCGGCGCATCCGTTTGATGAGATGCCCGTAAACGACGACAGCGGAACAAGCCGCCCCGCTCGCTCCGGATAAAACCGGCTGTCCGTCACGGTAAATGAGAAGTCCGCAATCTTGGTAGCGCTCTTCATCGATGTCAATGCCGTGCTGACGCAGCAAGTCAAGGGAGACTTGGCGTCCGATTCGCCCTAGATCGCCGGTGACGATCAAATCGTAATACGATGCATCGATTTGCATGTCGCGCAAATGCGCCTCAATCGTATCGACCGCCGCCGGCGCCATCGCTCCACCCATGTTGAACGGGTCGGCAAGCCCCATATCCACAACGCGGCCGATCGTCGCTGCCGTCACGCGCGGCCCGTCCCCTTTCGGGCTGACGATCGCCACGCCAGCTCCCGTTACCGTCCACTGCGCTGTCGGCGGCTTTTGCCCACCGTATTCGGTTGGATAGCGGAACTGCTTTTCGACAGCGGTGTTATGGCTTGACGCACCGGTTAAGATATAGTCTGCCCCGCCATAGTTGGTAATAAAAGCGCTGAGCGCAAGCCCTTCCATGGAGGTTGAGCAGGCGCCAAAAATGCCAAGGTACGGCATGCCGAGCGTTCGGGCGGCAAAACTTGTCGGCGTCATCTGGTTGATCAAATCGCCAGCGATGAGAAACTGCACCTTTTCCTTCTCTAATCCGGCCTTTTCCATCGCCTGAAACGCCGCCTCCTCAAGCAACACGCGGTGCGCCTTCTCATACGATTCCTCGCCAAGCCATAAATCTTCGTGAAGAAGATCAAAGTCTTCCGCGAGGCGGCCGTTCGCCTCAAACGGCCCGCCGACCGCCGCTGTTGCGATGATTGCCGGCTTGTTCGCAAACACCCATGTGCGGTGCCCTTTCAGCATTACAATCCCCCCCACTGGGTCGCAATCGTTTTGACAAGAGCGATAACAAAGGCGGAAAACGTACCGAACAAGATGACCGATCCGGCGAGCTTGAACATGTTCGAGCCGACGCCTAACACAAATCCTTCCGTCCGGTGCTCAATCGCCGCCGAGATGACGGCGTTGCCAAACCCTGTCACCGGCACGGCGCTTCCCGCCCCAGCGAATTGGGCGATCCGGTCATAAACGCCAAACCCAGTTAAAATCATCGACAAAAAGACCATCGTCGCCACCGTCGGATTGCCTGCCGTTTGCTCGGTGAAATCAAAGAAGTACATATAGAAATAAGAGATCGCCTGCCCGATCGTGCAAATGATTCCGCCAACGAGAAACGCGCAAACACAGTTTCGAACAATAGGACGCTTCGTTTCCCGCTCTTTTTCGAATAAATGATATTCCTGCTGAACCGGGGTCAGCTTTTTCCGTTTTTCATTCGCCATAATGACACCTCTTATGTTTGCTCTTTGCTTAGCTTTTCAATGCGCTTGATTTCCCGATTGACTTTTCGTTCATCCCAGCGTCGATTGTCCATGTTGGCTTTTAATTCCTTCGTCTTCCAAAAAATTTTCAAATCGCTCGAGGAAACAACATCATAGCCAGGAAACAGGTCGCGCAGTTTTTGGTCAATGTCTTTCTCAATTTGTTTTCGACTCCACCGCTTCATATGGGGAATTTGATAAGCAATGAGCAACCGATCCCCGCTGTTGACCGCCACCACGTCCCGAACATCGTCGCGCCCGCGCAAATAGCTGGCCGCCCGCTCGGCCGGACCTTGGTTCAGCTCCGCATGTTTCGCCGTCCCGGACGTTTGGGCTCTCAGCAGGCTTGCCCCTTGCAGCGATTGTTTTTGTTCCGTTTCTTCTTTGGCGCAGCCGCCGACCGCGATCATCGCAACGACGGCCGCCAACCACCATTTTTTCATCTTCATCAACCCATTCGTTTTTATGTATTTCCGCCAAGTCGGGAAAGGTTGGCGTGCGGTGCCAACCTTTCCGCCTGAACCATCCCATTCGCTTCAGCGAAGGTTATTGTTGTTTATATTGTGGCTCTTCGTTTTGAATTTCTTGCATGCGCGAGTTCACCAAATCAACGACCGCCTGCGTTTGTTGGGCAGCTTGTTGGTAAAGCTGTTTCGCGGCTTGGTTTTCGGTTTGCAAAGCAAACGTTTCGAAGCTCGCTTGAGCTGATTTTAACCCCGCCAATGTTTGTTTCACTTGTGTTGCAACCGTCATGATTCATGTCCTCCTTATATGGTGTAAGATTGGTGGTGACAATGTTTAGAATGGTTTTTTCGCCGCCAAATTATAATTGTCATTTTCTGCAAAACGTTCTGCCGCCTTTCCAGCCTTTCCGGGCACAAAAAGGGCGCCTTCTGCAGGCGCCCATGCGATTTACGACTTGTCATCAACTTTATCGGAATAACCGCGGCCGAGCGACGGTTGTTTAAAATACCGGCCATCACCAAAATGCTTAAGAAGGCATGGTACAGTTGTTCATATTTGCCAAGATCAATGTCGACGCCGAATGTCTCAAGCGCAATCACGGCAAACGATCCGATTGCCAGCCAAAGCCCGTAATTTTTAAAACGCTCCACCGTTGGCGTCCCCCATTTGCTTTATGGCTAGATCCACGAGAACGGTCTCTGTTCTCCTTCGTTTCGATCATAGCCTCCTTCACCATGTTCTTCCTTATCCCGGTCCCGCGCATCTTCAACGGCTTCCATTTCCGTATCATCGCGGTGCGGGAACAACCATGGATCGCGGATGTGGCCGCGCGGCATAATGACGATGTCATCGGCATGAATGATCAATTTATCGACATGAATCACTTTCGCTTTTTTCCGATCCGACATGCCCTTCCCCCCTTCCTTTCGCCTAGTTGCACTGTTAGACTATGCAAGGAGAGGAAGCGGAGTATAGGCGCTTCTCACGGATTTGTGCTATTTCTTTACGACCGGCGGCCGGCCGCAGCCGCAGCCTCTCGGGCGCCGCACTGGCTGGGTTGTTGAGGTGAGCGCCCAAGCCGTCGGTTTGGGCGAGATTGGTTTCGTCATGGCCTCATCCCTCCAGATGAAAAAAAATGTATGGCTACTGCTATTGTATGGCCCTATCGGCCAAGGGTGCGCCTCATTTTTCCTTGCGCTCGTCCGGGTGGGGCACAATCGCGTTTTCTTGGCGCAGCGTACGGAAAAACCAGCTGTCCGGCCGTTCTTCGTCACGTACTCCTCCCGTCTCTCCTTGCAGCTGCTGCAGCTGGCGGCGAAGTTCGTCGTTTTGTTTCATCAGCTGCTTTATTTGCTCATAACGTTGCTTGCTTTGGTAAGCCAGTTCCCTTAACACTACATTTTCTGCCTCTGCTTCTTCGAGCCGGCGCTCCAGCTCAGCAATCCGCTCAGCCAGCCGCCGTTCATCTATCCCTTTTGTTCCTGCCTTCGCCGCTCCCCGTTGTTCTCTCATTCGTCATCTCCCCCTTTATTTCATCGTCCGGCAGACGCCTGCCGATAAAAAATCCGCATCTGTCCCAACACATTTACCTATATCATTCATAGTATACAGTAGTCCCAAACCATTAGGCGTTGGGGAACAAATGAACGATAGGAGGAACGAGAAAATGGGCCATTACCATCGCGATACGGAAAGGGTATGCATCAGAACACGCAAAATTTATGACTGGGTGACGCGGCAAATCGACGTGCCATTAAAAAGCTTCAGCGGCGATGATTTGGAAACGATTTTCCCATTGGACACTTGTCCGGGAGACGGGACGATTTGCGACTTTTTGGCAGCGCAAAACATGGACCCGCAAAACTTTGCCATTCGTTGTTTCTTGACAGACGCTGCCGGAAATCCAATCGATCCGGTTGTTGACCAGGATGCGCTGATTTGCCAAGAAATCATGCAGCCAAACGGCCGGCAGCCCGTCAACGTCACCCTTCCTTCCGGGGAGACCGTGACATTGCAAAAAGTCAAAGCGCTCGTCAAAGGACACGTCGTTGTGCAAATTGTCAGCCCGACCGGCACGGTGATTTGCCAATCGGCGCCGATTCCGTTTGCCACGGCGCAAACATTCATCTTATGCGCTCCGGAAGGCACGCAGCTCAATTGCCATATTTCCTTCTTTGAATGCGATACAAGCTTAGTTTGCACGGACAACTTCACTCAACTCGACGTTTCCATCACCTTATGCCTTGAAGTCCAAGTGGAAGCTGACGTCAAAATCGAAGTTGAAGCCCGCTTCTGCCAACCGCGCGAAGAACTTGCCGAAGCTACGCTGTGCCCGACAACCAAATTCCCGCCACAATGCCCGGACGTATTCCCAGCAATGTAACGTCCCGCACCACTTAGGCTGTTGTTCTCAACAACAGCCTTTTTTATATGGCATTTGCCTTCCGCGTATACATAAGATAAAAATGGAAGGAGTGGAAAACGAGTGAAAAATGCGAATGATGACCGGCACCTCCGCCTGCAGCAGCAAATTATTCACTACCGGTCTGAAGCCGCCTCGTGCAGGCAACAGATCAAGCAGCTTGAGGCCGAACTGGAAAAAGAAAAAATGCGCAGCGCCTATCTAAAAGAAAAATTGCGTGAAGCCGAAACAGTCAACGCCGAAATGTACAAGAAAAAGATCGCGGCCTTGGAGCGCCAGCTTTTGTTGTATGAAATCGCGCTCGAAGAGGCAGAGCATCGCGTCTCCGGACCGCAACAAACCACCGGCGCCGATCCAGCCGCTTCCGTGCTGGCGCTGTTTCATTACTCGGTTATGATCCCGACGCACCTTGATGAAGAAGAAATTGTCGTGATTGGCGACTTCATCATCCGCAACAGCGGAACCGCGCCGCTTCACCATCCGGTCGTCTGCCTCCGCATCTCGCCGCCGAAAGTAGCGGTGCTGAGCGGAAAAATTGCGCTCCCCCAAAGCGGGCGCGCCGCACAGGAGGGGCTGACTGACAGCGGCGCCGAAGGTTGGACGTTCATCCAAGAAAACTGGCGGGAAAAAGTGCGGCAAAACGGCGAATATTGGATTACCCCGCTCCATGGCGTCCCCATTGAACCAGGTGAAGAACGGCGCTTTTCCCAGTTTGAGATTGCGGTTCGACCGTCCGGCAACGTCCGCTCCCTGACAGTCGACGGCTTCGTATATGGCGCTGAACTGCCCAAAGGCGCCGCCGCGGCCAACCGCATCGCCGTCCAATGGTAAACGGAGCCCGCCCCATCCAATGGAGCGGCTGCTTTTCCCGGCCGGCTTCAGCCGGCCTCGTCTTGTCGGCAGCAACGATCTTTGCTTGACAGCAGCAGCGGGGGCATGATGCTTCAAGTGTCCAAGACCAACCGAAACACAATCTCCCACCGGCGGAAGCCGTCGGCCAGCCATCCAGGCGGCAGCTTTCCGCTGCAGCCGGTCCGGATGACGCAAGCTATATAGATGCAATTTAAAGCTTTAACATTTTTCGTCTTTGCCGGTCATTGCATCCGACTGTCGAGTGACCGAACAACGCCGCTTAAAGACCCATGAATGGGTCTGTGAAGCGAGTCGTTGTTCGGTCTTCCGTCACGCTAAGGCGTGACGGAGGCAAGCCACACGCTTGCCTTCGACAGTCGAAAATGGGCAAACCACTTTTCTGTCAAGGATATGTTAAACTTCTTTGTTGCATCTATATAGCGTCTCTCCCCTTACGAGAGCCACTTGCTGACAACCGTTTCAATCAGCGCCGCCCCGCCGGCGACTGCGAGCAGCACGATCAGCGGCTGGAAAACGGCCGGCCAAGCAACAACCCCAATATAACAAAACGCTGCACACCATATCCCGGTGCACCAGTAGCAACTTAGCAGTTCGCCGATCCAGCGCCGCAATCCGCTGCCCTTCAAAATGAGAAATACTTCTTTTCTTCCGTCCGGAAGCTCCTCCTCCACCCATTCATGGAAAGGCCGGCGAAGCCAGGCGGTGATCGTATCGTATACGATGAGCCTCGTCAGACGAAAGCTGGCTAAACAAAGAAGAATAAAGGAAAACGGGTCATCCACGTTCCTCTCCCCTTTCCGCTCGCTGCGGCCGCAAAAGGAGGCGTGCGCTTTTTCCGCCTCCTCGGCCCGGCAGCAGGCGAACCTGCTCCGGTGCGGACGTTTACCCAAACGCTCTCCTACGCCAATCATATGATGGAGTATAGGTTTTTAATACAAGAGACAAGAAAGGAGGCGACACAATGTACCGTGTCTTTTTTGAGCGGCGGCCGACCCGCCCCCGCCTTTCCCGCGCCCTGTACGACCAGCTGACGGCGCTCCCGCCCAACACAGAAGTGAACGTGCACACGGTCAAGGAAACATACTACAATGCAGTTTTTCTCGGTTTTAAACCGCGAACCAACACTGTTTCGTTGCTTGTTGACCGCTTTTATGAAGAGGGAGGGCGCACGCTGGCCATCAATGCGGCCTCCATCACCTCGATCGATCTCCCCGCTTCCATGCGTTCCGATTCACAAAAACAGCTCGAGGACGAGGAAGAATAATCAAGAAAAGCCTTGCCGGCCAGCGCCAAAGAGCGCGGTCGGCCTTATTTTTTGCCGCCCCTTTTCGCCATGGCCTAGTGCACCTGTCTATACCAACTCGTTTCCCTTTACATACACTCTTATTAACCGACCATTGGCGCTAGGAGGAACTGATCGTGGCCTCAAAACGATCCCGCCTGTTGTTTGAAGTGTTGCACAGCTACGGCCTGTCGGAAACCGAGGTGGATATCGCCGGCGAGCTAAAAAAGGAAAAAGTATGGCTTCTGCAAAACAAAAAAACGGGTGAGAGGTGCGTACTAAAACGGCTGAATGAAGATAAAACACCTTTCCCGATTTTGCTTCATTCCAAACTGTATGAAACTGGATTTCACGTCCCAAAAATGATCCGGACAAAAACAAAGCAACCTTACGTTCAACGAAAAAAACACTATTACTACTTGATGGAGTACGTTTCCTCAAGCGGAAGCAAGCCCTCATTCCAGCAACGGATTGAATGGTTGGCCCGTTTTCACAAACACAGCCTATTCGACGATTGGATCCCTCCCCATTCGCCGTCCTTCCCCGAACCGACCGACATACTGGATGCACACCAGAAAAAGACGGCGTATTTACAGAAACAGGCAGAGACCGTTAATAATGGGACCTCTCTTTCTCATATAATGAAACAGATGGCCCAGCTTGCGGCCAAAAGCTATGCGCTGCTTGAAAAAAGCGATGTCGCTGACTTTTGCCGTGAAGCGGCGAAACGGAAAGCCATTTGCCATGGGGATTATAACAGCAACAATCTGTTATTGGCCGAAAACAATAAAGTGATGATGATTGATTTTGACCGCGCTTACTATGGCCTCCCGCTCGATGATTTTCGCTTTTTGCTCATTTCCTTAACAAGAAACCCGAAAAACAACGTGTCCAAAAGAATTCGGTCATTATTTGAAATCTATTTCTCCATTTGTCCGCTCTATGCTTCGTATCAAAGCGTCTACTTAGCCGATGCTATGTTTCCGCATATGTTTTACAGCGAAATCATCGGCCAAGGGACGCGAAAGCAGGCGACAGGCAGCCAACCGCCGTTGGACTTGCTCATCCGCCTCGCTGAGCAGGAAAAGAAAAAGTTCGCTTTTTTGTCCGACTTGTCAAAAAGCGAGGGATCAAGAACATGAGACGAACGATCGCTCATTTTATCCATGAAAAAATGAAAATTAACCAACGGTTTATTTACAACCAAATGGTTCGTTTGAAAAAATACCGGCCGATTATTATCGGATCGTTCGCCGATGACGGCAGCCATCCGTTTCCACTTCTCAATTATTATCATCTTCACGATATTGACCATTTCGGCCGCTTCGCTCAACAACAAAACATCGTCGCCATTCACGCCCATCATGGAAAACACGCCGTGGAAATTCTTCCGCTTTGTGTTGCCCATGGCATTCCCCTTATTGTCAGCATCCGCGGCCGCGACGGGTCGGCGAAATATAACAGCTTCCTGCGCAACCAAAAACGGTACACCCTGCTTAAAGAGCACGGAGCGCTCTTTCTTCCCGTTTGCCGTTACTTGGCTGACGAACTCGTTACGTTAGGATTTCCCCCAGAAAAAATCCATGTCCTCTACGGCGGCATTGAGCTTGATTTATTTCCGTACCGCGAACGAACCATTCCAGCAAGCGGGGATATCATCATTCTCTCAATCGGCCGGCTCGTCGAGAAAAAAGGGTTTTTAACACTCGTGCGCGCCTTTTGGCGCGTGCGGGCCAAACACCCGCGCTGCCGTCTCCGCATTATCGGCGCCGGAAAAGAGGAAGAAAACATCCGCCGGCTTGTCAATAAGCTCGGTCTCGCTCCGTTTGTCGAATTGCCCGGCGCTATGGATGCCGCCGCCATTGCCCAAGAAATGGACCGCGCCCATCTGTTTTGCTTGGCCAGCGAGACAGCTCCGGACGGAGACATCGAAGGCATTCCGAACGTCCTGAAAGAAGCGATGGCAAGCGGGCTGCCGGTCATCTCGACGAATCATGCCGGCATCCCTGAATTGATCGAACACGGGCGCACCGGCTACTTGGCCCCGGAAAAAGACGACAACGAGATCGCAAACGGCATCTGCTTTTTCCTCGAACATCCGGAGCAAGCCCCCTTGTTTACCAAACAGGCGCGCAAGGTGATCGAACAACGGTTTAACCTTGCTAAGCAAATGAAGGAACAAGAGCGGCTGTATGATTTAATATCTTTCCGAAAGAAGTCTCCCACTTCTAAGCGAAGTGAAAGTGGGAGATGAATGTCGGTTGGCGTTAGCCAACGAATAGGATAAAATCTGGTTAGAACGGACACCTTCGGAACGAAGGGACTCGATCAGCTGCCGAATGGCTGGAACGCCGTTAGGCAGCACGATGTCGTCAGGCAACAGTACGGCAAACGGTTCGCTCCCGACAAATGACTTGCCAAGCCGGATTGCATCTCCCAATCCTCTCACGTATGGCTGGCGCGTATAATACAGCCGTCCTGGCGGAACGAACTCATCTTTTAGCAAGTGCGCTTTGTTTTGCCGCTCTAAAAACGCTTCAAGCTCCAAGGAGCGGTCAAAATAGTCGACAATTAAATTTTTCGTCCTCGATACGATCATGAGCAGCTCTTCGATTCCGGAGGCAAACGCCTCTTCGACAATGTATTGGATCGCCGGTTTGGCGCCGATTGGAAACATCTCTTTCGGAATCACTTTCGTCACCGGCAAGCTTCTTGTCCCATATCCGGCCGCGGGGATGATCGCTTTTTTGACCATCGTTGTCCCCCCTTGTCTTCTTTTTATACCTTATCGTATTCGCTTTCGAATGGCAGGGAAGGTTGTCCGGCGAAAATAGGCCATGTCATTTCCAGCGTTTTAGGCGCTTGCCATATGGCAAACAAAGCTTGTCCATTAATACGCTATAAAAGCCGGACATTTCGCGAAGGAGGTCTATAAGTCATGAACATTTGCATCATCGGTGCTGGCTACGTCGGACTGACCACTGCAGCCGTCCTTGCCGAACTGGGGCATGAGGTGCATTGCATCGATCATGACGAACAGAAAATCCGCCTGCTCAATGACGGAAAGATCCCGTTTTATGAGCCAGGATTGGAGGAACTGATCACCAAAAACTCTAATTATTTAACATTCAGCGGCCGCTGGGACTACATCAAACGGGCAGCCGTCATTGTCATTTGCGTCGGCACCCCGCCGCGGCCGGACGGCAGCACCGATTTGCGCTATATTGAAGCCGTGCTCGACCGCCTAGCGGCGACAGTAGAATCGTGCAAAACGATCGTCACGAAAAGCACGGTCCCTCCGGGAACAAACGAATGGATGCGGGCGGAGCTCATCGGAAAAGGAACGGCGCCGCATTTGTTTCGCATCGTGTCCAATCCGGAGTTTTTGCGGGAAGGATCAGCCGTTTATGATATGTTTCACCCCGATAAAATCGTCGTCGGGCTCGAACCGGACGATGACCGATCGCTCGCCGTCATTCAAGGAATGTATGCCGGCATCAACGCCCCGTACGTCACAACGAGTTTGACCGGCGCTGAACTGATCAAATACGCCGCCAACGCCTTTCTAGCAATGAAAATCTCATTTATTAACGAAATGGCGCGCATTTGTGACGCGTTTGCGGTCGATGTCAACGACGTCGCCCATGGGATCGGCTTGGATCCTCGCATCAGCCCGCACTTTTTGCAAGCCGGACTCGGTTACGGCGGCTCCTGTTTTCCAAAAGATGTAAAAGCGCTCGAACATGCAGCGCGTTCACGGCAAGTGGAACCTCATTTACTGAAGGCCGTGCAGACCGTCAACATCACCCAACTCGATCTATGTCTTCAGAAGCTGCATGAGCAGCTCGCCCCACTGGCCGGCAAAAAAATCGCCGTGCTTGGCATCGCCTTTAAGCCCAATACGGATGATACGCGGTTTTCCCCCGCCGAATCGCTCATCCGCCGCTTAAGCGAAAGCGGGTGCACGGTCGCCGCCTATGATCCGAAGGCAAAGCTCACGGCTCCCCCCGCCAATGTCAAACAGGCAAAGTCTGTTTACGAAGCGGTTCGGGAAGCGGATGGTTTAGTGATCGCCACCGATTGGGACGAATTCCGAACGCTTGACTGGTCGCAAGTGAAAACGATGATGAACGGGACGCTCGTGTTTGATGGCCGAAATTGTTTGGACCGCCGCGCTGTCGAACAAAGCGGTCTATGCTATATGGGGGTGGGGCGCGGATGAACATTCTCGTCACCGGAGCAGCCGGGTTTATCGGCTCCCATTTATGTGAAAAATTGCTCGAAGATGGCCAACACCAGGTGATCGGCGTTGACAGCTTCATCGGACCAACGCCGGCGCCGCTCAAGGCGAAAAACATCGCCGGTCTGCAAGCCCATCCGCGGTTTGCGTTAGTTGAAGCCGATTTGCTGACTGCCGATTTGCCGGCGCTGCTGCAAGGGGTGGATGCGGTGTACCACCTAGCCGGCATGCCCGGTGTGCGTACGAGCTGGGGAACAGACTTTGCCGCCTATGCCGTCCATAACATTTCCGCCACCCAGCGGCTGCTTGAAGCGTGCAAAGACTTGCCGCTTGAGCGGTTCATCTATGCTTCGACCTCGTCTGTTTACGGCGAGCAGAGCGGCAGGCTGTCAGAATCTCTCGAACCACTTCCGCTCTCCCCGTACGGCATTACAAAGCTGACCGGCGAGCATTTATGCCGCGTCTATTTCCGCGAATTCGGCGTGCCGATCGTCATTTTGCGCTACTTTACCGTCTACGGACCGCGCCAGCGCCCGGACATGTCATTCCACCGCTTTATCCGCCAGCTGCTGGCCGGCCAGCCATTGACCGTCTTTGGCGACGGAACGCAATCGCGCGATTTTACGTATATTTCCGACTGCATTTCCGGAACGGCAGCCGCCCTCGAGCGCAAGGAAGCTGTCGGGCAAACGATCAATATCGGAGGGAAAGAACGGGCATCGGTTCATGACGTGATTCGCCTGCTGGAGTCGCTGACGGGAAAACAGGCGACCATCCACTATGCGCCGGCCGCCCGTGGGGAGCCGAAACAAACGTGGGCCGACTTAACGAAAGCGGAGCAGCTGCTCGGGTACAAGCCGGTTGTGACACTTGAGAACGGCCTGCAAAAAGAAATCGAATACATCCGTTCATTGTATGGGGATGAACGTTCATGAACATCGCTTACGTTTGCACAGAAAAACTGCCTGCCCCGGCGGTGCGGGGCGGGGCCATTCAAGTGATGATCGACGGGATTGCCCCCTTGATCGCCCGCCGCCATGATCTGACGATTTTTTCCATTGATGATCCGCTTTTGCCGTCAGAAGAGACAAACGGACGCATCCGCTACATCCGTTTTCCAAAGGCCACTTATGAAACAGACGTAGCCCGTGCGCTTTCGGCGTGCAAGTTTGATGTCGTCCACGTCTTCAACCGGCCCGTTGCGCTCGCCGATTACCACGCCGCGGCGCCGCACAGCGCCTTTGTATTGAGCCTCCATAACGATATGTTTTCGCCTCTGAAAATCACAGCAGAGCAGGCAGAGCGGGCGCTCAACGCCTGCACCTTGCTGACGGCTGTCAGCGAATACATCAAACGGACGGTAACCGGCCGTTACCAAGTCGATCCTCGGAAAGTCAAGGTCATTTATTCCGGAGTCGATCTGGCGCCATACGTTCCTGCCTGGACGGAAGAAGGAAAGCGCATCCGCCGGGCCGAACGGCAAGCGTACGGACTTGCCGACCAACCAGTCATCCTGTTTCTCGGCCGGCTCAGCAAAACAAAAGGACCGCATTTGCTTCTGCAATGCTTGCCGTCCCTGTTGGCCCGCCATCCGGAAACAGTGCTCGTCATTGCCGGCGGGAAGTGGTTTAGCGACAACAGCCGAAGCGAATATATCGACTGGCTGCATGAGCTGGCGGCACCGTTTGTGGAGCACGTCATCTTCACAAACTACATCCCGCACAGTCGCATTCCGAAACTGTTCTTAATGGCAGACGTGTTTGTGTGCAGCTCGCAATGGCACGAGCCGCTCGCCCGCGTTCATTACGAGGCGATGGCCGCCGGCATTCCGGTCATCACGACCAACCGCGGCGGCAACGCCGAAATCGTCCGCCATGGCGAAACCGGACTAGTCATCGACGACTATCCAAACCCGCACGCTTTTTTGGAGGCGATCGATTACATCCTTTCAAACAAACAGGAGGCGGAAACCATGGCAAAAAACGCACGAAAGCTCGTTGAAGAGCAATTTCAATTCGAACATGTGGCCCAGCGGTTTGAAACTGTTTATACGGAAGCACGCTCCTCTCTTTTTTCAGACCAATAAGGCTGCCTAATGGTTTTTTAAGGCGGTCTTTTCTTTTGTCCCCAGCCCGCTTCGGCAAAACCGGCCACACCGCTTTTTTGGCCGTCGCCGCCCCCGTTAATGACCTCCCGCCGCATCCGGCGTCAGCAGCCGCAACCGAGGCATAGAAGAAATATCCTTAAAGTAATGAGCTTACCCAATCCAATTTCCTTCTACATACATACCCTAGTAGCAATCCCTCATCTTTTGAGGAAACCATCTGAAATACCCGGCAGGAGGGATAGCGTGAAGCCGATCGTCATTGAACCGTGGCCTGTTGATGAAACGACCCATGAATTTTTTGTCCCTGATTATATTATCCAGCTGGCAGAAGAGGTGCTGAAACACTACGATTTATCCGTTCAAAATATGCAAATCGTCACAACCAAACCGGATAAAGGGGGGGCGATTTGGAAACTTGAAACAAAATCTGGCCCGAAAAGTTTGAAACTGCTGCACCGAAGGCCAACAAGAAGCTTATTCAGCTTGGGAGCGCAAGAATACCTGGCAGAGGTGCGCAAGGCGAGAGTGCCGCCGATTGTCAAAACGAAGAGCGGGAACAATTATGTGGAAGCAGGCGGAAAACTGTGGTTTGTGGCCGAATGGATTGAACCGTTGACGCCAGTCACAAAAGATTTGGAAGGGGCCAAGCAGCTTTGTTACGCCCTTGGCGAATTCCATCACCTAAGCAAAGGATACATCCCTCCGCAGAAGGCAGAAATGGCCTCACGGCTACACAAATGGCCAAAAAACTATGAAAAGATGATCACCAAAATGAGCTGGTTTCGGAACATTGCCCACTGTTACCGTGAAATGCCGGCAAGCTCGCCATTGCTGGAGGTCATCGATCAATTTGAAGAACAGGCGCGAAAAGGCATGGAACGATTCCGTCAATCGAAATATTGGGAGCTAGTCGGACAAGGGACGACTGGTTGGGGATTGGCTCATCAAGACTACGGTTGGTCCAACGGCCAAACGGGAGCGGACGGAATGTGGATTATTGACCTTGATGGAGTGGCGTTTGACCTTCCCATTCGCGATTTGCGAAAACTCATCAGCGGCACCATGGCGGATTTATACCGGTGGGATGCAAAATGGGTTCGGGAAATGATTCTCGCGTACCATGAAGCGAACCCGATCACGCCTGAATTGTACGAGATTTTGATGATTGACTTGGCCATGC
This sequence comes from Geobacillus sp. DSP4a, assembly GCF_013096875.1. NCBI lineage: Bacteria > Bacillati > Bacillota > Bacilli > Caryophanales > Anoxybacillaceae > Geobacillus > Geobacillus sp. DSP4a. Next base: position 24,297 of record NZ_SDLD01000009.1, read on the forward strand.
CAAACGAATTTTACAAAAACATCAAAGAAATGGTCTACGAGCCGGAAATCTTCCTCAATGAACAAACGGCGCAATTAGTTCGAACAATTGTCGAAACCGACCAGTCAAAATGGCCTGTATTGGCGGAGATCGAAAAAGACTGGAAAGGAGTGGGGCCAACGTGAAGATTTTGATGGTTTGCACAGAAAAACTCCCCGTTCCCCCTGTGCTCGGCGGGGCGATCCAAACGTATATTGCCGGCATTCTCCCACATGTAAGCCGCTTCCATGATATCACCATTTTGGGCATCAGCGATTCATCGCTACCCGAAGAGGAAACGATCAACGGGGTTCATTACGTGCGCGTACCGGGCAAAGTATTTGAAATATACCGGGAAAACGTTGTTCGTTATGTGGAAGCGAACGAGTTCGATCTCATCCACATCTTTAACCGCCCCCGCCTTGTCCTTCCGATCCGGCAGGCGGCTCCTTACACCAAAATTACGTTAAGCATGCACAACGATATGTTTCAGCCGGAAAAAATCGACCCGGATGAGGCAGCGGCAGCCATCGCAGAAGCAGCCTCCATCGTAACGGTCAGCGATTATATCGGCCATGTCATCCGCAGCCTATACCCGCAGGCATCGCCAAAATTGCGCACGATTTATTCAGGGGTGGACAGTGAACGATTTTTGCCGGGGAGCCATCCCAAAATGCAAAAAATCCGCAGCGACATCCGACGGGCGTATGGACTCGAAAACAAAACGGTCATTTTGTTCGCCGGCCGCCTGTCGCGCAATAAGGGAGTCGACAAACTCGTTTTGGCATTGCCGGAGCTGGCCAAAAAGTTTAAAGACATAGCGCTTGTCATTGTCGGAAGCAACTGGTTTAGCGAAAACGATATTACCGATTATGTCGCATACGTAAGAGCGCTGGCCAAAAGAATGCCTGTGCCCGTCATCACAACAGGCTTTGTCTCCCCAAATGAAATCCAAAATTGGTTTGCGGCTGCTGATGTGTTTGTCTGCACTTCCCAATGGCAGGAGCCGTTGGCGCGCGTCCATTACGAAGCCATGGCGGCAGGCCTTCCGATCGTCACGACAGCCAGAGGCGGCAATCCAGAAGTCATTTTGGCGAATGAAAATGGCCTGATCGTGGAAAACCCAGAGGACCCAAGCGATTTCGCCGACAAGATCGCCCAAATATTATCCAATACATCTTTGATGAAAAGAATGGGAGAAAAAGGACGCGAGCTGGCTGTTTCGCTGTATCATTGGGAGCGGGTCGCTTCGGAGTTATTGGAAGTGTGGGAGCAAGCCAAAGAATTCGAATCAACAGCTGCTCTCACAACAGAACTGCAAACAGAAGAGGCATTCGGACAACCGGTGTCGCCTCAAACGGACCCAAAAGAAACGGAACGGTCGAAAAAGAATACAGCGGCGCGGACAATGCCTCCCAAAACAGAAAAAGCGAATGTGAAAAACGAAAAACGGAAGAAAAAACGTGCCGCCTCACTGGCAGACGATCAACAGAGCGCCAAACAAAAAGAGGCGATGGCGTCACAAACCGAAAGCGCAAAAGGCGCTCCTGCCCCCCGGAACGTGCAAACCGGCCGCCATTCGAAACCTTTTACTATTGCAAGCGGCAACCGACAGATGCCAGGCTCGGCGACAAAAACGCATTTGAACCGCAAACGGGCTCAAGCAAAACATGATGACAAGCCTTTTGCAATTGCAAGCCTTCCGGGCGCAAATGGACCATCGTCAGCAAGAAAAGCGGCAAGCCTCAAAAAATAAACCGCAAGCCAAACGGGAATGTCTCCTGCAACAGTGAGGGGCGGCATGAACTATGGCCATCCCTTTCCCGACGATGCACCGCATCCGGGCAACGCTGTGCTTCGACGCGGGAAAGGGAAACCGTTATGACACAAATCCGATCGTCGTTACGGAAACAAGTCCGGCGCGGCCGATAACGGTTTCGTTCCCCCGCTCGTCGGCGATCACCAATTCATCCGCTGTGCATCGCTTCAGCACACCTTCATAGCTTTGCTCCTGCGTGACAAACTGACATTTAAGCGGCGGCAAATGAGCGGGCAGCTTTGTTAAAAAGACGAGCTGTTCGTCAAGCGGCATCGCTTGAAATTCCTTTTTGGAAAGAAACGCCTTCGTTTCTTCTCTTGTTTCGTCTTGTTCATCGATGGCGCCTATTGCCGTCTTTTCTGTCCGGCTGGTCCACGTAAACGTCTCTTGCATATGCGCAGTGACGCGCACCGGTTTCGGCTGTACGATGTAAAGCAACGGCTCTGTTTCCATCGCCTTATGTTTGCGCATGCCGATCCTCCTTTCATGCTTGCCTTCTTTCTATATGTATGCCCCCCGTTCCAACAAATTGCTCTTCAGACAAAAAACAGCCGCTCCGTATTTGGAACGGCCGGCTGGCTGCTTTAATATCCCAAAATGTGATACCCGGAATCGACATGAATAATTTCTCCGGTGATGCCGCGCGACAAGTCGCTGAACAAAAACAGCGCCGCATCGCCGACTTCTTCCTGCGTCGTCGTCCGGCGGAGCGGAGCGCGTTCTTCGATTTGCTTTAAAATCGAGTTGAAATCGCTCACCCCTTTGGCCGACAGTGTGCGAATCGGTCCAGCGGAAATGGCATTGACGCGGATGCCGTATTTGCCCAAATCGTTCGCCAAATATTTCACGCTCGCATCAAGCGACGCTTTCGCCACACCCATAATGTTGTAGTTTTGCACGACGCGCTCGCCGCCTAAGTACGTAAGGGTGACGATGCTGCCGCCTTCCGTCATCAGCTCTTTCGCTTCACGAGCCACCGCGGTGAGCGAATACGCACTGATGTTATGGGCGAGCAAAAAGCCTTCGCGGCTGACATTCATATACTCACCGCTCAAGTCTTCTTTATTGGCATAGGCGATGCAATGAGCGACGCCGTGGATGACGCCGACTTGTTCTTTGATTTGCGCGAAACATTGAACGATGTCTTCGTCTTTTGCCACATCGCACGGCAGCAGAAGCGAACGTTCATCCCCAAGCGTATCGACCAGCGCCCGCACCTCTTTTTCAAACCGCTCGCCGGCATACGTAAACACCAACCGAGCGCCGGCAGCATGAAGCGAACGAGCAATCCCCCAGGCGATGCTTCGTTTGTTCGCCACCCCCATCACGACATATGTACGTCCTTCCAATGATAAGACCATTCGTTCATCCTCCCAATTATCATTTATTCTTAGCACCAGGTGTTAATTCTATTATAGGCGATGCGGCAGACAATGTAAATGCGCGCTTTCTTTTTGCCTTTTGGCTCCTTCATGCTGCCGGCGGTTTTTCCCACTTTGCAAAACCGACTCAATTCGCTAATATGGTATATGGTACATTTGAATGGAGAGGATCGTTCCATGGATCATGACCGTTTTTCCCAATCGAAGCTTGATTATCACTTATTATTTCTTTTATTCTTAATGGCCGTGGTGAGCGCCATCGCCATTCACAGCGCGGAGCCGATGCTTCCCGAGAAGCTGCAGAACGTCAACTTCGCTTCGAAACAGCTGCAATGGTACGCCATCGGCGCTGTCGTGATCGCCTTGACGATGATCATTGACTATGATCGGCTGTTTCAAATCGCTTGGTATTTGTATGGATTCGGGATGTTGCTGTTGCTTGGGCTGGAATTGAACGTCCCAGGATCAGTAACCATTAAGGGGGCGACGAGCTGGTATCATCTACCTGGAGGCAACTTTCAACCATCCGAGCTGATGAAAATTTTTATGATCATCGTCCTAAGCCGCATCATCGTCAATCATCGGGAAAAATACCCTGAACCCATGATCCGCGATGATTTCAAGCTGCTCGGCAAAATCGCCCTCACCGTGTTGCCGCCGCTCATCTTGTTGGCCAAGCAGCCGGACATGGGCATGTCGATGGTATTTACGGCCATCACCGCCACCTTGGTGCTCGTTTCCGGCATCCGTTGGCGCATCATTTTCGGCATCGTCTTTTCCGGAGTGGCGGCCGTGGCATCCATTGTATTCATATACTTTTATTTTCCGGACTTTTTTCATAAATATATCATTGAAGAAGATTACCAATTAAACCGGTTTTACGGATGGCTCGCACCGTATGAATATTCGACCGACCAAGGGTTTCAGCTCATCCGTTCGTTGATGGCCATCGGCTCGGGGGAGCTGTACGGGAAGGGGCTCGGCAATTTACAAGTGTACTTGCCTGAGGCGCATACCGACTTTATTTTCGGGGTTATTGCCGAACAGTTCGGATTCGTCGGTTCGAGCATCGTCGTTTCGCTCTTTTTCCTGCTAGTTTACCGCATGGTCCATATCGCGCTTGAGAGCAACGATTTGTATGGCAGCTATTTATGCGCCGGCGTCGTCGGCATGATCACGTTCCAAGTGTTCCAAAACATCGGCATGACGATCGGGCTGCTGCCGATCACCGGGCTGCCGCTGCCGTTTATCAGCTACGGAGGAAGCTCGCTCGCCACGTACATGCTGGCGATCGGCCTTGTCTTAAATGTCCATTCGCGGACGCGGAAATTTATGTTCGCGAGCGATGAATAGCCGCTTGCCCATCACCGGCAGGCGGCTTCGTTTTTGCCGGCCGCCACCCATTTTGCGGCTGTCCCGGCGCAATCTCCTCTTTTCTTTCTATTGTCTGACGGACATACTGGTAGTATACCGACCATAGTCAGAAAGGAGAGCATCCTATGGCCATTGACATTATCGGCGATATTCATGGCTGTCGCCGAGAATTTGTTGCGTTGACAGAAAAACTAGGGTATGTATGGAACGAAGGGATTCCCGTTCATCCTGGCGGCCGAAAGCTCGGCTTCGTCGGCGATTTGACCGACCGCGGTCCTGAATCGCTGAACATGATCAAGATCGTCTCCGCCCTTGTCGAGCGAAAGCTGGCTTACTACGTGCCGGGCAACCATTGCAATAAGCTGTACCGCTTCTTTTTAGGGCGCAACGTGCAAATCGCCCATGGTCTTGAGACGACCGTCGCGGAATATCGCGCCTTGCCCCCGAGCGAACAGGAGATGGTCCGCCGCAAATTTATCCGCCTGTATGAGCAGGCGCCCCTGTACGCCGTTTTGGATGAGGGGCGCCTTGTCATCGCCCACGCCGGCATTCGCCATGATTATATCGGGCGGACGGATCAAAAAGTCAAGACGTTCGTCCTATACGGAGACATCACCGGCGAAACGAACCCGGACGGGACGCCGGTGCGCCGCGACTGGACGAAGCGGTATCGCGGCGACGCATGGGTCGTCTATGGCCATACGCCTGTCAAAACTCCGCGGTTTGTCGGACGAACCGTCAACATTGACACCGGCTGTGTGTTCGGCGGTGCGCTCACTGCGTTGCGCTACCCGGAAATGGAGACCGTCTCGGTTCCGTCATCGATGCCATACGTTCCGGAAAAATTCCGTTCGTTCCCGTAACCGGCGCTTCATCCTATTTCGCGCAGGAGACTCCCACTTCAACGACCAAAGGGAGTAAGTGGGAGAGGAATGCGCGTTCCCCTTTTCTTTTGTGTATGATAGAATAAAGGCGTGGAGAAAACCGTTTAATAAAGGCACTCCAATAACTGCTACTCGATGTATGGAGTTGGTTACAGGAAACGTTGTAACCGTAAAACATCGAGCGTAGATCCGTCTGTTGTGTGTGGAAGCCAAGTACTGCCAACAGACACACCGAGAGAATCGGTAACGATGCAGGCATGACCTGCGTCGTTGGGTAGTTGTCAACCTGCCCTGATGCAACCCCAAGTCAAGGAAGGAGGACGAAGTCCGCTTGTACTTCTGGGGAGTTGCAAGCCCCCACTTCAAGCGTTAGCTAAGTGGGGGTAGTTGACGAGCGCACCGTTTCAATGAGATGCGCCATGTCCCCGGGAAGCGGAGCGGCAAATGTCAACCAGCGGCGCGCAAACGGATGGAAAAACGAGAGCTGACGGCTATGGAGCGCCTGGCGGTCGATCATCTCCCGACTCCCGCCATAGAGGTCATCCCCAGCGAGCGGATGGCCAACATAAGCCAAATGGACGCGGATTTGGTGCGTACGTCCGGTTTCAAGCTGCAGCGACACGTGCGTATAGCCGCGAAGCCGCTCGAGCACCCGGAAATGAGTGACCGCCGGCTTGCCGTCCTCCCGCACTTCGCGGGCGATGATGCTGTCTCCCCGGCGGCCGATCGGCGCATCAATCGTCCCTTCGTCATCAACCATGACGCCGTGGCAAATGGCCTCATATGTGCGCGCCACCTTCCCTTTTTGCTGGAGCGTGGACAACAAATGGTGAACGTGGCGGTGCTTGGCAACGAGCACAAGCCCGGACGTGTCGCGGTCCAATCTTGTCACAATATGGACGGTTGAATCGAGCCGCTGCCTTCGGTAATGGTGCAGCAGGCCGTTGGCAAGCGTTCCGCCCGGATGATGGCGCGACGGGATCGTGGCCAACCCGGCCGGTTTGTCAACGACAAGGATGTAATCATCTTCGTACACGATATGAAGCGGCATCTCTTCCGGATCCATCCAATCGCTCGTCCGCTCCGGCGGAAACACAACCGACAGCGTCTCACCGGCACGCAGCACATGGCGGACGGTGACGGGCCGACCGTCAACCAACAGCGCCCCGCCATGGAATTTAATATCGGTAAGCGCCGTCCGCGAAATGCCGTTCTCTTGCAAAAACTGGCGCAGCAGCTTTCCGTCGTGCTGTTCATCGATGGAAAAGGTCATGGTAAACGGCGGCAATGTTCGTCACCTTTCTGATCAAAAATCTCCGTCTTGCTCATCGTGTTCCATCCACTTTCCTTTGGCGCCGCTAAAACGGAATCGGCATCCGCGCCAAAAGACCATCACCTCGCCGCAAACGGGAAGCGTTGCCTAACCAAGGAGGCGGGTTTTCCATCAGTCGGCGATAAACGAGTCGCGCACCCGCCGCCAAAACGGAAACGGCCGAAAGCGGGCGAAACGCACCTTTTCATCGGCCACCCGGCATTGAATCGACTTCACTTCTTTATGCAACAGTGACAAATGGTCGACCGTAATTTGAAAATCGATATGGTTGACCGGCTTCAGCAAGCACGTATGGTGCGCCGGCAGCACAAGCGGCGAGCCGATCGTCCGGAAGACGCGGTTGTTGATGGATGCCATCTCCGTCACTTGAATCGCCTCGAGCGACGGGTGCAAAATCGCCCCGCCGAGCGCCTTATTATAGGCCGTGCTCCCGGTCGGCGTGGAAATGCACAGCCCGTCGCCGCGGAACCGCTCAAACAAATCACCGCGAATTTCAACATCCATGACGAGCGTCCCACTCACACATTTCACCGTGCATTCGTTGAGCGCTAAATACTTCGCCTCGCGCCCACCGTTAATGTAACGAATCGTCACCTCAAGCAGCGGGTACTCCACCACTTGATACGGTGTTTTGGCGATGGCAATCACGAGCTTTTCGATTTCTTCCGGCACCCAATCGGCATAAAAGCCGAGATGGCCGGTATGGACGCCGACAAACGCCGTCTTGTCCAACCGATGGCAATAGCGATGGAACGCGTACAACAGCGTTCCATCCCCGCCGACGGAAATGACCAAATCCGGCGCTTCCTCATCATAGCGCAAATCAAAATCAAGCAAATACGTCTTCATCTTCTGCGCGAGGGCGTTCGACACATCATCCCCTTTTGACGTAATGGCGAAGGCCAGCGGCGCATCAGTTCGTTTCATTGTCCTTCCCCTTTTGCTTCTTGTTTTCGTGAAAAGGCGGCCTGCGCTTCTTGAATTTCAACGCGGATTTTCGACATTTCCTCATCGAGGCGGTAGGCAGCCTCCGCCGCGCGCTGCAGCCGGGCTTTAATATCTTCCGGAAAGCGGCCGCTGTATTTGTAGTTCAGAGAGTGTTCGATCGTCGCCCAAAAGTTCATCGCCAGCGTGCGGATTTGAATTTCCGCCAAAATATTTTTCTCGCCGCGGATCGTCTGCACCGGATACCGAATGACGAGGTGGTATGAACGATAGCCGCTTTCTTTCTTTTGCGTGACATAGTCGCGCTCCTCGACGATTGTAAAATCGTTGCGCTGGCGCAGCAGCTCGACGACCGTTTTAATATCGTCGACAAACTGGCACATGATGCGCAGTCCTGCAATATCTTGCATCTCTTCCTCGAGGCGGTCGAGCGGGATGTTTTTCTTTTGCGCCTTGTCTAAAATGCTGGCAACCGGCTTCACGCGTCCGGTGACAAACTCAATCGGCGAGTGCGCTTCAATCATCTCAAACTGGGCGCGAATGCCTCGCAACTTTACTTTCAGCTCTTCGACTGCCTGCTTATACGGGGCTAAAAACAAATCCCAATGGTTTACCATCGTACCACCTGCCTATCTATTTTCAATTTCCTGACAGCCTGGGCCAAGAGAAAGCATCCGCACCTTCCCAGCGCCGCTTTGACGGTAAGCGGCCTTTGGCGCGCTCCGCCTCCCCTCACGCCCAAAGGCAGGCAACCGGACGGCTCATCCGGTAAAAAACATCTCTTGTACTGCTCGTTCAAGCGCCTCGCCATAGTTGGCGTTGCCGCGAATATTTTCAAGCAAATAAGACAGTTCATCGTGAAACTGTTCAAGCTCAAGCGTCCTCTCTCCACATCGAAGCCAAACCGGCTCCTTGGCGTCAAGCGCCGCCTTTAGCTCAGGCCACCACGGCTTCGGAATCATGACATATAGAAAGCGATCCTCGGTTTCCAATATATACACAAACGCCAATGCATCTGAGTCAACAAGCATATGGCGCTTCGGCATAACACCGGCGGGCAAAACAAGCGCATCATCAACCTTCAGCCAGAGCCGGCCGTCTTTTCGCTCTGCCCGCTCGACGATCCATTTTTCGTTCATACTTTCTCTCCTTCCACACCAACCATCCGCCCTTTATTTTACCATATTCAGCCTATGCGGGCGAAATAATTGATATTCGCCGAAAAACAGCTGATAATAGAAGGAGACGACTATCCTGTCTGAAGGGGATTCACGATGCATCAAGAAATCGAAATCGAATTAAAAAACTTGTTAACGGCAGCGGAATTTGCGGCCGTCCGCGCCGCCTTCCGGTTGGATGATGGCGCTTTCTTCCGCCAGGAAAACCATTACTTTGACACTCCGTCATTCGCCTTAAAAGAACGGGCGGCAGCGCTGCGCATCCGGGCGAAAGAAGGGCGGTTTACGCTGACGCTGAAACAAACGCGGGCGGATGAGGCGCTTCTCGAGACGCACGTGCCGCTCACCCCTTCCGAAGCGGAGGCGCTGCTCACGGGCGTGCCGCTGCACGGAACGATCGCGGCCTTGCTTGCGGAACTGGGCATTGATCCATCCAACGTGCGCCATTTCGGCTCTCTTGTCACCGAACGCGCCCAATGGCCGTACGAAGGCGGTACGCTTTTCCTTGACCGCAACTTCTACTTGCAAAGCGAAGATTACGAACTTGAGTATGAAGTGGATCACGTGGAAGCGGGTGAAAAGCGGTTTTTGCGCCTGCTTGAGGCGCTCGGCATCCCGCGCCGCCCGGCGCCAAACAAAATCGCCCGCTTTTACGCCCGCATGAAAGAAATGGAGGAAAGACGATGACCGTTTCGCCATTAAAGCTGCTCATCGAATGGCAGGCACTCCATGCGTTCTCACCCGGACGCTCCAGCCTGTTGCCATCGCCGGTGCCATCCTTGTTTTCAAGCTTGCTTGCCGAATCTCTCAGCCGCGGTGAGGAATCGTCTGCCGAGGCGCCTCAAGCTGCCCTAAGCGGTCAGCCCCCGGCGCCCGCCGGCCATCGCAGCGCCCCGCTCGAACATGAAGCGGGTGCTGCAACCAACTCATCTTCTTCCATCGATGCTTTCATCGCGGCGGCAGCGGAAAAATACGACGTTGACCCGCAGCTCATCCGCGCCGTCATTCGCCATGAGTCAAATTTCCGTCCCGATGCGAAAAGCCCGGCTGGAGCGCTTGGACTCATGCAGCTCATGCCAAGCACGGCAAAAATGCTCGGCGTCCACAACCCGCTTGATCCGGCGCAAAACATCGACGGCGGCGTAAAATATTTGCGCCAGCTCCTTGACCGGTACAACGGGAATATCACTCTCGCCTTAGCCGCCTACAACGCCGGGCCCGGGCACGTCGACCGCTATGGGGGCGTGCCGCCATTTGCCGAAACGCGGGCGTATGTCGAACGCGTGTTGAAAAGCTACCGCACATAAACGAGCGGCGCTCGAGTCACTTTGTTTGAGATCCATGCGTGCTGTTGATAAAATAGCAATCAAACGACAACGAATGATTTTCAAACAAAAGGAGCATCCGCGATGGGTGAACAATGGCAAACTCTTTATGAGGCGATCGGCGGAGAGGAGACGGTTGCGAAACTTGTCGAAGCATTTTACCGTCGCGTGGCCGCGCATCCGGACTTGCGGCCCATTTTCCCTGACGATTTGACGGAAACCGCCCGCAAGCAAAAACAGTTTTTAACACAATATTTAGGCGGCCCCCCTCTTTACACGGCAGAGCATGGACACCCCATGCTGAGGGCGCGCCATCTCCGCTTTGAAATCACGCCGAAGCGGGCGGAAGCATGGCTTGCCTGCATGCGGGCAGCCATGGACGAAATCGGCTTGTCCGGGCCGGCGCGCGAACAGTTTTATCACCGGCTCGTACTCACCGCCCATCATATGGTCAATACCCCAGATCATCTGGACAGAAAGGAGCATACCCTTGAGTGAGAAGTTTGCTGGGAAGACGACATCAACTTGCTACCCTTCCCAGCCGCTAGGCAACACGAACAAACCGCTCGAGCTGTATTTGTTTATCGATCCTTTATGCCCGGAATGCTGGGGGCTTGAACCAGTCATCAAAAAACTGACGATCGAATACGGCCGTTTTTTTACCTTAAGGCACATATTGAGCGGAACATGGGCGACATGGGGCGCGCACAAAGGAACAAAGCCGGAGGCAATGGCCAAAGCATGGGAATGGGCGGCTTGCCGCACCGGCATGTCATGCGACGGCAGCGTTTGGCTCGAAAATCGGATTTCAAGCCCGTTCGCCCCATCGCTCGCCATTAAAGCGGCGGAAATGCAAGGAAAGCGGGCCGGCCTCCGCTTTTTACGCAAGCTGCAAGAACAGCTCTTTCTCGAAAAACAAAATGTCTCTGATTTGTCGGTGCTCGCCGAATGCGCCGCCGAAGCTGGTCTTGACGTCGATGAATTTCTGCGCGACATGCACTCTCCGGGAGCGGTAAAAGCGTTCCAATGTGATTTGAAAATCACGTCGGAAATGGATGTCGACGAAATACCGACGCTTGTCTTATTTAATGAAAACATTGAAGATGAAGGCATTAAAATTTCCGGATGCTATCCGTATGACATTTACGTCGAACTGATCGCCGAAATGCTTGGCTTCCATCCCAAGCCGTCTCCTCCCCCTCCACTGGAATCATTTTTAAGCCATTTTAAGTTCGTCGCCACGAAAGAAGTTGCCGTTGTGTACAATTGGACCATCCAAGAAGCGGAAACGGAAATGAAAAAGCTGCAGCTGAAACAAAAGGTCGAGCGGGTGCCTGTCAAGCATGGAACGTTTTGGCGCTATATCGAAAAAGCCCGCCTGTAGCGTGCGACCGACAAGAAAAAGCCCGGCCGAAGCCGGGCTTTTTCTTGTCGTCAAGACAACAAAGGGGATGGGAGAATTTGTTCACGGTCAAACAAAGGGGTATCAGGTTTTGTCTTCCGTTCACATCTTTATCTTACCAAACGCCCGACCGGATTGACAACCCGTTTGCTCGTTTGTTCACATTATTGTCATAATTCCCTTCCCCGTCGCTGTTTGTCATGACTGCATGGACAGCGGACATATATTGAACATAAAAGAACCGAGAAAGAGGCGAACAACGTGAAAAAACGAATCGTTTTATGCGTTTGGGCGGCAGCGGCCATCGCCGCATTTTTCCTTAACCTTTTAGGCCTTATGCGGCTGCTTCCCTTGTGGGCGACGATGCCGCTGTTGTTTTTGACGCTGCTTGGACTCGTGGCGTCTTGGAACCGCCGCCGCCAGTTTAAGGGATTTTCGTCAAAACGGCTGCGGCTGTAGGGAAAATAAGACGATATACGTTTTTCGATATGGATGCAGGCGTGGCGCTGCATCCATTTTATTTCCCAAGCAGCCGCTCCATTTCCTCAAGTTTTTCCGCAAATACTTGGCATGCCTGGCGGATCGGCTCGGCGCTCGTCATATCAACGCCGGCTTTTTTCAGCACTTCGATTGGGTAGTCCGAGCTGCCGGCTTTTAAAAAGTCAATGTACCGTTTCACCGCCGGTTCGCCTTCCTCTAAGATTTGTTTGCTGAGCGCTGTTGCCGCGCTGAAGCCGGTCGCATATTGGTACACATAATAGTTGTAATAAAAATGCGGAATGCGCGACCATTCCAAGCCGATTTCTTGGTCGATCACAATCTCATCGCCAAAATACTTTTTGTTTAAATCATAATAAAGCGAGGTGAGCGTCTCAGCCGTTAACGCTTCGCCCTGTTGCGCCTTCAGGTGGATCAGATGCTCGAATTCCGCAAACATCGTCTGCCGAAAGACAGTGCCGCGGAATCCCTCAAGATAATGGTTCAACAAGTACAACCGTTTCTTCTCATCATCAATCGTTTTCAGCAAGTGATCGTTCAAGAGCGCTTCATTGCACGTTGACGCCACTTCAGCGACGAAAATCGAATAATGGGCGTACGGATACGGCTGCGTTTTGCGCGTATAGTAGCTATGGACCGAGTGGCCAAACTCATGGACGAGCGTAAACAAGTTGTGAACGTTGTCCTGCCAATTGAGCAAAATGTACGGATGGGTGCCATACGCTCCCGACGAATACGCACCGCTCCGCTTCCCTTTGTTCTCGCGCACATCGACCCAACGGTTGTCAAGCCCTTCTTTGACGATCGCTACATACTCCTCGCCGAGCGGCGCCAGCCCGTCAAGCATATATTGCTTCGCTTCCTCGTACGTCACGTCCATTTTCACATCTTGCACAAGCGGCGTGTACAAGTCATACATATGGAGCTCGTCAAGCCCCAACACTTGTTTGCGCAGCCGCACATAGCGATGCAAAAGCGGCAAATGTTCATGAACCGTGGCAATCAAGTTGTCGTACACGCTCTCCGGGATGTTGTTGGCATCGAGCGCCGCTTGGCGCGCCGATTCATAACGGCGGACGCGGGCAAAAAAGTTATGTTTTTTCACCGTTCCGGCAAGCGTGCTGGCAAACGTGTTTTGAAACTTTTCGTACGTATGGTACACCGCATGGAACGCATCGCGGCGGACGCGGCGGTCCGTGCTTTCTAAAAAGCGAATGAACCGGCCGTGCGTGACTTCGACTTCCTCACCGTTTTCATCGATGATCGTCGGAAACGTCAAATCAGCGTTGTTCAACGCGCTGAACGTGTCGGATGTCGCCTGCATCACCTCGGCCGCCTGCGCCAATAACGCTTCCTCTTCCGCCGACAGCACGTGCGGGCGCTGGCGCGTAATTTCGTCTAACGCGTGCGCATACAAGCGAAGCGGCTCGTATTGTTCCAAAAACGAGCGCAGCACCGCTTCATCGATCGCCAAAATTTCCGGCACGATAAACGCCATCGCGCTCGATGCTTCGCTGTACAAGCTTTTCGCCCGGGCGTCGAGCCCTTGGTAAAACGAGTTAGTCGTATCTTGATCATAGCGCATATGGGCGTATGTATACAGCTTGCCGAGGCGCATCGATACGTCATCTTGGCATTGCAATGCTTCATACAGCACTTCCGGCGATTCGCCAAGCCGCCCTTTGTATTCGCCAAGCTTTGGAATCATTGCCTTCACTTGTTTGAATTCTTCTTCCCAGGCGTCATCGGTGGGAAAAATGTCCTCAAGCCGCCACGTTTCTTCCACGGGAATCTCGCTTCGCAGCGGCAGCGACTTTTTCGCTTTCTTTTCCTCCACCGTCATCATTCCTCCTTATCCAAATAATCGATACACGAATTATTATTCACCATTCCGTTCATCTTTTCCTGTTTTCTGCTCATTTTTTCCACTCTCCCGAACTCAAGTGTTGACCAATAGCAGCTAAGCGCCGACGTTTGGTGAATTTGCTCAAGAAGCGCAGCATCTTGATGAATCATCTGATCGACGGTCGACGGAAACGACAGCGGCTTCACCAAATGAAGCTGGTCGCCCTCTTCGCGGCGGAGATAACCGAGCAGGCTCAACCAATGCAAATACTCGCCGACGGCCTCACGATACGTATCCCGGCCGACAAGCGGCAGCCGGCGCGGAACGAGGCGGCCGGTGCGGATTTTGTCGTCGAGCCACTGAAATAAAGATACTGCCGTTGCCGGCCGTCCGGTCTTTCCAAGAAGAAACAAAAGGACATACGTTTGCCAAATGAACGGCGCCGTCTCCCATAAATACCCCCGCGGCACTGGCCAGCCTGCTTCGGTCGGAAACAGTGACGGAACGATGCCCGCCTGGTAAAAATCAGCACAAATGCGGCGCACGGTTTGGTTCGGATAAAGCGGAAACGTCCGCCGCCATTGTTTTTTTCGTTCGAGCCATCGCTCCCAAAACTCGGATGGAAGCGGCAGCGGACAGGGGTCCATCCAATCGGGGAACGAAAACGACGAAAGCGGAATTGAATCGACCACGGCCAATGTTCGCTGCACCGATAGCGGCAACGGGCGAAAAAGACGGATGAAGCGTTTCGTCTCTGGACTGTAGTACCATATATGTGGAACGACTGAATGTGGAGCGCGATGGGCAAACAACCATTGAAACCGGGAGAGCTGCACTTCCCCCGAATATTTTGGCGAACGCCGCAAATGATGGGCTCCTAACACCCACAACGGGCGGATGCCAAGGAGACGGTAGCCGTCATTGCGTTCGCGAAACAGCGATTCATCGATCGTGGAACATTGGTATTCGAGGGCATAAAGGTGTGGGCCATGGCGGAACAATACGTCAGGACGCTGCTTGATGGCGGGCAAATACGGCTCGAGCTTCGCCTCCATGCCTTGGCGAATGAGCCACGCGAACAAGTCTCGCTTCCCAGTTAAGTGACGCTCCGACTCCGGTTCGTGCTCGACCGGGCAGGCCGCCCCTTTTCGATGGGCGAAATGCGGCAAACGGTAGCGGCCCGACCGGAGCACCACTTCTTGACGGCACGCGGGACAAAAAAACGGTTCCTGTCGTTTCAGGTGCATCAGCCCCTCTCGTTCCCATCTTTCCGCCCCGGCAAGCGAAACCGTCCTGCCATCAGCGGCGAGAGCGACAAACAACATGATCACTTCCTTTCCAGTAAAAAATAGTTGTCCGTGGGCGGGAACAGCTGGAATTGTTCTCTGCTGCCCCCCCTTCACCGTTCGGTTCTTCCCTTTTATTCGTTGACCATCGCCGGTTTTCCTGCCCAAAGCCAAACTGCGTCGAAAAAAGTCCGCCGATTCGGCGGACTGGCGTTTACAAGCGGTTGGTTACAACAGAGGCGACAACAGCCGGGAGACCGATTCAGCGATACGCACCCGGAACGGGCGCTGTTGAAACTGTTCGTAGTCGATCATGGAAGCGTGGCGAAAATCTTCCAAAAAGTCGCGGACGAGTTTATGAATGCTGTCGGTATAATACAAAAACGCGTTCACTTCAAAATTCAAATGAAAACTGCGCATATCCATGTTCGCTGTGCCGATTGAAGCCAGCTCGCCATCGACGACAATGACTTTGCTGTGCAAAAACCCGCGTTCATACTCATAAATTTTTACCCCTGCCTCGAGCAGCTCTGGGAAATACGAGCGCGAAGCGTAAAAAACGATTTTTTTGTCCGGCCGCTTCGGCGCAAGCAACCGCACATCAATGCCGCTTAGCGCTGCCACTTTCAGCGCCGTCAAAATGTCTTCATCCGGCACAAAATACGGCGAAGCCACCCAAATCGACCGTTTCGCTGCTGTGATCATAGCAAAATACAGCTGCTTAATGACCTCCCACTTTTGATCCGGACCGCCGGCGATGAGCTGGACGCCGCCTTGCCCTTCTTCTACAATGAGAGGCGGCGACAAGTAGTCCGGCGTCAGCAACCGCTCTCCCGTCATATAATACCAATCTTGCAAAAAAATAAGCTGCAACGTCCGGACTGCTTCGCCCCGGATCAACAAATGCGTGTCGCGCCAAAATCCGAAATACTCGTTTTTTCCTAAATACTCGTCGCCAATATTCAGCCCGCCGACAAAGCCAACACTCCCGTCAATGACGATGATTTTCCGGTGGTTGCGGAAGTTGATTTGGTTGCTTAAAAACGGCAGGCGCACCGGCGAAAACGGGATCATCTCAACCCCGGCAGCGCGCAGCTCTTCGATATAATCGTTCGACAGCTTCCAGCTGCCGACAGCATCATACAAAAAACGGACGCGCACACCTTGACGCGCTTTTTCCATCAAGACGCGCTTCAACTGTTGGCCGATTTCATCATGACGGACAATATAATATTCTAAATGAATATGGTGTTCCGCTTTTTCCAGTTCAGCAAAAATAGAAGAAAATGTCTCCTCTCCGTTCGTCAACACCGCCGTCTGCGAAGCAAGTGAAACCGGATGCTGGCCGATGCGATAAGCAAGGTGCAAAAGCGGACGCTGATGGGGCGCCATCGGCAGCCGTTCGACGGCAATCGGCGACGGCTCTTGAAACTTGAGCAGCACCGCCTCATCAAAATCGGCTTTCTTTTTATAGCGCCGTTGTTGCCAATAGTTGCGTCCGAACAATAAATAAAACAAAAAGCCAACGATCGGGAAACTGCCTAACACCGCCAGCCAGGCGATCGTTTGTGCCGGCTTTCGGTTTTCAAGCGAAATGACAAAGGCAATAAACACCACTGAACAAGAGATGAGCACGCTGAAAATGCCGAGGAGCTTCCCTTCCCAATAATCGTGCGTCAAAGCCAGCAACAGGCCGACGATGCCAGCAAGAATGGCCACTCTTGATGCGTTTCTCAACCAAACCCCTCCAACTGATGTTCCTCTTTCCCCTTATTCTTTATACTTGACTTCACGGCCAACGGTTTCACAGTTTTCCCTTCTCTTTCCTATCTAGAAGGGTCGGGAAAGCAGCCATTTTCTAAATAAGTGACCGACGGGTGCGAAAAAGCGTGCTGTTATAAAGCTTCTCCATTTGAAAACAACAGGGTCAACCCGCGTTTTCTGTCCGCCCCCTCCAAGCGCCCCAACAAAGAAAACGCCGATTTCTGGCGGCGAAATCGGCGAATGAACGAAAAGGTTATGGAGCTGGAAAATACCGTTTTACGGTCTCAAGCGCATTGTCGCCCATAATTTCAGTTCCGTATTCCTCAAGGCGGTAAATCGTCAGCTGTGAATCGTTTCCGTATTCCAGAAGAAGGCTGAGCATATTGTCGATATCATGCTCGCTATATTGTTCGGTAAATTGTACGAACAAGTAATAACGCCCTTCAAACTGGAATAAACGGTTCGACAAACTTGAAAAGTCGGCGCGGTGAGCCAAGGAGATGACGTCTTCAATGTCTTTGAACGAAATGATAAATTGAAGCACGTCTTGCGCTTCTTCGTCTCCGGCCGCATTGTTCCGCCCGAAATGGAAGTGATGGCCGAACAGCGATTCGATCTTCTCATCAGCCGAGAGCGAAAACTCGCGCCACTTGTCTTCCGGGAGCGGCAGCTCAAGCTTGCTTCCGTCTTTGGACAGCTGCGCTTTCGTTACAACAACCTCAAGTCCTTTCTCAAGCGCCTGCACTTGAATCCAAAGCGGACCGTCAAGCGAAAAATCGCTTTCGCCGTGAACCTCATCCATCATTTCCCAAAACAATTCTTCGCTCCGCTCCCGATTGTACCAAATTTCCTCACGGTCAAAACCGCGTTCCTCTATATCAACATACGAAATGTAAAATTTCACCGTATGGTCGTTGATGCGTTCAATTTCCATCTTCTCCGACTCTCCCTTCTAAACCAAAGAAATAAAAAGGGAAGGGATCGTTCCCCTGGACATTCTTCAAAACTTCTATCTTGTACTTTATATTTTATGACAAAAAGCGAAAGAAGGGAAATAAAAAAACGTATTTTTAAAAATTGGTTATGAAACCGGCCATGCCCTACTATAATGATGATGAACACGGACGGAATGAGGGACGCCTATGGTGGATGAATACATCGTTTCCATCTTGCTGATTATCGGCATTGATGTCATTCTTGGCGGGGACAATGCGGTTGTCATTGCGCTGGCAAGCCGCAACTTGCCGGAACAAAAGCGGAATGTGGCCATCATTGTCGGCACCGCGCTGGCGATCGCTGTTCGCATTGTCTTGACGGTGGCCGTCGTTTGGCTGTTGACGATTCCGTTCTTGCAGCTCGCTGGAGGCGTCGTCCTCTTTTGGATCGCCTTGAAACTGATCGGGCAAAAAGACGAAAAACATGCCGCCATTAAAGCCGAACCGTCGCTTTGGAAAGCCGTCCAGACGATCGTCGCCGCCGATGTCGTTATGGGCATGGACAACGTCATCGCCATCGCCGGAGCATCCCAAGGCCATATGGGGCTTGTCATCTTTGGCTTTCTTTGTTCTGTTCCTATCATCATTTTAGGCAGCAAAATCATCCTTTATGCCATGGAACGGTTTTCGTTTCTGATTTATGCCGGCGGCGCCCTTTTGGCATACACAGCCGGAAACATGATCACTGCCGAAGAGCGGCTGCGTCCGTTTTACGACCCGCGCTGGGAGGCGTTGTTTCCGGTCTTAACGGCCATTCTTGCCGTTTTGCTCGGCTTTGCGGCCAACCGGCGGACGCGCGCCGTGCGCTGACCGGCAAGTGTGAAAAAACTTCTACATGGCAAGCCATGTAGAAGTTTTTCTTACCCGTTTACCAGCCGCTGCGCTTCACGAAGCTGATACGCCCGCACTTTGCGCGGCAGAAAGCGGCGGATTTCATCTTCGTTGTAGCCGACTTGAAGCCGCTTTTCATCAATGATGATCGGCCGGCGCAAAATGCCTGGGTTTTTTTGAATGAGTTCGTACAAATCTTGCAGCGGCAGAGCTTCCAAGTTAATGTTCAGCTTCTGGAATACTTTCGAACGGGTGGAAATGATCTCATCCGTTCCCGTTTCCGTCATCCGCAAAATCTCTTTAATCTCCTCGACCGTGAGCGGCTCAGAGAAAATATTGCGTTCGACATAAGGAATATTGTGCTTCTCGAGCCACGCCTTCGCCTTCCGGCATGACGTGCAGCTCGGTGATGTGTATAGCTTGACCACTTCGATCACTCCTTTTGACAAGGAATCCCTTGCTTCCCTCGTCCGTCAGACGACAGACGTGCACCGCTATGCCGGTTTGACGTCTGACAGCATAGCGACACGGCCTGGACGCCAGTCTGGCGATCAGCCGCTTTGCCAATCGTTTGCAAATTGAAATGACTTTAACATGATATATTATACAATACATCGGCCAAGAAAGATATAGTTTTTCGATGATAAATGCAATTTTCTTTCTTTCCTCTTCCAAAGTGAAGGCAAATCCTCTACAATCAAAGTAGAAAAGGAAAAGGGAGGAAGAACCGATGGCCGGCTATTTCATCGACTTTGCCATTGCTTCGGCATTGATCGTCGTCCTCACCGCATTGATGGGAAACATCAGCAACACGATCGGAGAGCGGATGTTCGGCCGAAACAAAAGTGGAAAGCATGTCGAGGCCTCTCGCCGCATCCAACAAGGATGGAAAGTCGTCGGGGGAAAAAAATAACGCGCCAAGACAGGCGCATAGGTGGGCGCCGCCTCTTTCACCGTTCGCATCATGCGGCGATGAAGGAGCGGCGCTCTTTTCTATTCTGCTAGGCATACATCGCCCGATACCGCTTATACTCTTCCTCCGAACAAAGCACAAAATGGCCAGGCGTAATTTCACGGAATTCAAGTTCCTCTCCATCTTTGTAGCCATGTTGCGCCGGGTCGTAAACGATCCGCTTGCGCGTCCGCTCCGTTTCCGGATCCGGAAGCGGAATGGCCGACAAGAGCGCCTTCGTGTATGGGTGGATCGGATTGCGGTACAGCTCTTCCGATTCAGCGAGCTCGACCATTTTCCCGAAATACATGACGCCGATCCGGTCGCTGATGTATTTGACCATCGACAAGTCATGGGCAATAAACAAGTACGTCAACCCTTTTTCACGCTGCAGGCGCTTCAATAAGTTCACGACTTGCGCCTGAATGGAAACGTCAAGCGCCGAAATCGGCTCATCGGCGATGATGAATTCCGGCTCGACGGCAAGCGCCCGGGCGATGCCGATCCGCTGGCGCTGACCGCCGGAAAACTCATGCGGGTAGCGGCTGGCATGCTCGCGGTTCAAGCCAACCGTCTCAAGCAATTCATACACGCGTTGCATCCGTTCTTCTTTCGTTTTCGCCAGCCCATGGATGTCGATGCCCTCAGCGATAATATCCGCGACCGTCATCCGCGGATTCAACGACGCATACGGATCTTGGAAAATCATCTGCATTTTCCGATTTAACTCTTTCAGCTCTTTTTTTGATTTTTTGCCGTGCACATTGACGCCGTTAAACAGCACTTCTCCTTCCGTCGCTTCGTACAGCCGGATGATCGTCCGCCCCGTTGTCGACTTGCCGCAGCCCGACTCGCCGACAAGGCCGAACGTTTCACCTTTATAAATGTCAAAGGTGACGCCGTCGACTGCTTTCACCACCTGACCGCGTCCAGCTGGGAAATACTGTTTCAAATTTTTGACCTCAAGCAGCTTTTGTCTAGCCACGCGGTTTTCCTCCTTTCCGGGCGACGATGTCAGCAAACCGTTTCATCCGTTCACGCACGATAGCCGGCGGTTCCACTTTCGGCGCCATTTCATGCAACAGCCATGTCGCCGCATAGTGCGTATCAGACACTTGGAACATCGGCGGCTCGAGCTCATAGTCAATTTTGAGCGCATACGGATTGCGCGGCGCAAACGCATCGCCTTTTGGCGGATTTAACAAATCCGGCGGCGAACCCGGAATCGAATACAGCTCCGTATCTTTATGATCAAGGCTCGGCATCGAGGCCAGCAATCCCCACGTGTACGGATGTTTCGGATTGTAAAAAATTTCATCCACCGTGCCGATCTCCACGATTTTCCCGGCATACATCACGGCCACTCGGTCGGCCATGTTGGCGACGACCCCTAAATCATGGGTGATGAAAATAATCGACATGCCGAGCTTTTTCTGAATGTCTTTCATCAACTCCAAAATTTGCGCCTGAATCGTCACATCAAGCGCTGTCGTCGGTTCATCGGCGATCAAAATTTTCGGATTGCACGCCAAGGCGATGGCGATGACAACACGCTGGCGCATCCCGCCGGAAAATTGGTGCGGGTATTGCTTCATGCGCAGCTCGGCGTTTTTAATGCCGACCAGCTGCAATAGTTCAATCGCCCGTTTGCGCGCTTCATCTTTCGACAGCTTTTGATGCTTTAAAATCGCTTCCATAATTTGTTTCCCAATCGTCATCGTCGGATTGAGCGACGTCATCGGATCTTGGAAAATCATTGAAATTTCCGCACCGCGGATCGATTGCATCTCTTTCTCCGACAGCTTGGTCAAGTCTTTGCCTTCAAATAAAATTTCCCCTTGCTTAATCCGGCTCGGCGGTGTCGGCAACAGGCGCATCAACGCTTTTGAAGTCACTGATTTCCCAGACCCTGACTCGCCGACGATTGCCAGCGTTTCTCCCTTATACAAGTCGAACGTGACGCCGCGAACCGCCTGCACTTCACCGGCGTGGATGTCAAAGGAAATATGCAAATCGTTCACCTGCAAAATTTTCTCCATCGGTTTCACCCCTTCCGTCGGTTATTTGCGCATTTTCGGGTCAAGCGCATCGCGGATTCCGTCTGCCACCAAGTTGAAGCTTAAAATGAGCAAGCTGATGACAACGGCCGGAATAATCATCAAATGCGGATATGTTTGGATCGATTTGTATCCATCATTGACAAGCGAGCCAAGCGACGCTTCCGGCGGACGGATGCCAAGGCCGATAAAGCTTAAAAACGCTTCGGTAAAGATGGCCGATGGAATTGTGAACATCGTCGTAATGATGATTGGGCCGATGACGTTCGGGATCAAATGTTTGAAAATAAGCCGTGATGTCGGCGCTCCGAGCGTCCTTGCCGCCAGCACGTATTCCATGTTCTTTAATTTCAACACTTGCCCGCGCACGATCCGCGCCATCGTCGTCCAACCGGTAATGACCATCGCCAGCGTGATGGAAATGATTCCAGGCTCAAAAATCAAAATGAACAAAATGACCATAATTAAATACGGGATGCCGTTTAAAATTTCGATGATCCGCTGCATCACATTGTCGACGCGGCCGCCATAGTAGCCGGAAATGCCGCCGTACGCAATCCCGATCAATAAGTCGATCAACGCCGCCAGCAAACCAATGTAAAGGGAGATACGCGTGCCATACCACGTCCTCACCCACAAGTCGCGTCCTAAGTCATCCGTGCCAAACCAATAGTACTCTTTCACGCCGCGCTGTTTATACACATCAACGCCGTTCGCATCCCGGCCGTCAAACGGAAGCCAATGAATATGTTCAAGCACCGGGATTTTCGGCGGAAGTTTCGCATGCCGCAAGTTTTGATCTTTATACGTCCGGTCGCTCGCCATCGGGGCGATGATCGCCATGAGCGCCAAGATGATAATTATCACGAGCCCGACGATCGCTGCCTTGTTTTCCCGAAGGCGAAGCCAAGCATCCTGCCAAAACGTCAAGCTCGGACGATTGATTTTTTCCTGCTCACCAACGTTCGGCGGGGCGGGCTGAAACCATTCCGGTGACAGTTGTTCGTATTGTTGTTTCGCCATCATTTTTTCCCTCCCGCTAACCGGATGCGTGGGTCGACAACCCCGTACAACACATCAACGATAAAGACTGCCAAAATCAACAAGGCGGAATAAAACAACGTCGTTCCCATAATAACCGGGTAATCGTTCAGTTCAATCGAACGGACAAACTGCTCCCCAAGACCAGGGACAGCAAACAGTTTCTCAATGACAAGCGTTCCCGTCATTAAATTGACGGTCATCGGTCCTAAAATGGTAATGACGGGGATAAGCGAGTTGCGGATGGCGTGCTTGATGATAACCCCCGCCTGGCTGATCCCTTTCGCCCGAGCCGTCAAAATGTAGTCAGAGCTTAACACTTCCAGCATTTCTGTGCGCATAAAACGGGCGATGCTAGCGATGACCCCGACAGACAGCGCCAATGTCGGGAGAATCGTATATTTGAAGCCTTCCCAAAAAGCGACCGGAAGCCATTGCAGTTTCACAGCGATAAAATATTGCAAAAACCCCCCTAACACAAACGACGGGATCGAGGCGCCCAACACCGCAATGACCGTAGCGGTGTAATCTTCCCAATGATTATGTCGAATCGCCGCGACAATTCCGAGAATCAACCCAACGATCGTCCCAAAAACAATCGCCTGAAACCCGAGCTGGGCCGACGGGCCGATTCGATCGCTGATGAGCTCTGTCACGGGGCGGTTGTCATATTGGAACGATACCCCCAAGTCTCCTTTCAACAAATTCCCTAAATATTGAATGTATTGAACAGGCACGGGCTTATCCAATCCGTACTCTTTTAAAATAAGCGCCTTCTGTTCCGGCGTTAATTTCTCTTGGTTTTGCAGCGGCGAACCAGGCAACAGCTTCATTAAAAAGAACGTCAACGTCGCAATGATAAACAACGTGATGATCATATAAACGAACCGCTGAAGCGTATACCGCGCCATGACCGCACCTCCTCTGCTTTTCTATAATCTTCGTTGTTTTTCGACATTTTTCGCCTTGGTAGGCAAAAGGAGAGTATATGCCTAGGCATATACTCTCCTCCGCATTTTCAAGAGAACGGTTACTCAACATACGCCCATTTCAAGCTGTAGTCGGCGCCGAATGTATGCGTGACGAAGTCTTTGACATACTCGCGTTGCAAATAGGCAGCGCCGCGTTGGTACAGCGGAGCGATCGGCATTCCTTCAAAGACGATTTTTTCTGCTTTCAGCATCGCATCCCAACGAGCTTGCAAATCGCCAAGCAACGTTGTTTTCGCGTCTTTAATCAATTTGTCGTATTCAGCGTTCGACCAACCCGTTCGGTTGTGCGGGTTAGTTGTCGTCCACAAGTCAAGGAACGTCATCGGGTCTTGATAGTCCGGACCCCAGCCGGAGAACGACAAATCATATTGCATGTTGCTTTCGAGCTTCAGTTTTTGTGCAAACGGTTGTTGTTTAATGTTGACCGTCAAGCCCGGCAAGTTTTGTTCAAGCTGCGCTTTCACATACTCGCCGATTTTCTTCGCGCTGTCGCTGTCATAGTTCAGCAGTTCAAGCGTAAATTTGTCTTTGCCCAGCTCTTTTTTCGCTTGCTCCCACAGTTTTTTCGCTTCATCCGGATTGTAATTGACCAAATCGCCATTCACATCGCGGAAGTCTTTGCCATCCGGACCAGTGACGAAGTCTTTCGGAACGGTGAACTTCGCCGGAATCGAACCGTTGTTCAAGAGCGTATCGACCATCGCTTGCGTGTCGATGGCCATCGCAATCGCTTTGCGGGCATTGACGTTGTTCAGCGGTTCTTTTTTCGTGTTCATGCGCAGCCAGTAGAGGGCTGAATCCAATTCCGTTTTGAAGTTTTTATCATTTTTATACTTATCAACAAATTCAGCCGTCAAACCGACGCGGTCGGCCTGTTTCGTTTCATACAAGTTGACCGCTGTCGCCGTGTCTTTCACGACTTTGACGTTGATTTTTTCCAGCTTGACTGTATCTTTGTCCCAGTAGTTCGGGTTTTTCGTGTAAACCCAGCCTTGTTCATGCTTCCATTCGCTTAAGACGAACGGGCCGTTGTAAAGCGTCGTATTAGCTTCGAGACCGTATTTGTCGCCTTGCGCTTTCACGAATTTCTCGTTTTGCGGCATGAACGTGCCGAATACCGTCAGGCTGATGAAATACGGAATCGGGTTTTTCAGCTCGACTTGGAGCGTGTAGTCGTCAAGCGCTTTGACGCCCAGCTGGTCAACTGGCAGTTTGCCGGTGTTGACTTCTTCCGCGTTTTTGATGTCGTACATAATGTACGCATACTCCGATTTCGTTTTCGGGTCAAGCACCCGTTTCCAAGCAAACACGAAGTCGTGCGCCGTCACCGGGTCGCCGTTCGACCATTTGGCGTCTTTGCGAAGCTTGAACGTATACGTTTTGCCGTCTTCGCTCACCTCATGGCTTTCCGCCACCCCAGGAACCGGCTTGTTGTCTTTGCCTAAACGATACAGACCTTCCATGACGTTGTTCAACACGATAAACGATACTTGGTCGGTGGCGAGCGCCGAATCAAGCGACGGAATTTCTGAGGAATCAAGCAAGTTCAGCACCTGCTCCTTTTTCTCCGCCGGCTTTTCGCCGCCCTGGCCGCCTTGGGCGTTGTCGTTGTCCTTGCCCCCGCCGCAAGCCGCGAGGAACGTTGACAGCGCGAGAAGCAGGACGAGGAAGAAAGAAAATCGCTTCTTCACTAAAAAACCCCCCTTAAAATTTATGTAGCGTATTGCAAATCTTCTGAATGATTTGATTTCAGAAGATTGTACTTACATCGCTTATTATATCCTGTGTTAGTATATTTGAAAAGGATTTTTTTATTTTCTTAAATAAAAAAATTTCAAACTACTTAAAAAAAGATGGGGATCGGATTCATTTACACCTGCATTGTAACGACTTTTACCGCAATTGTAAACAAAAAATTCTGCCCACAGACAAAGAAAACGCTTACAATATAATTTTTTTGCCCCCTCCTCTCAGCTTCGAAGCAAATTTCTCCTGAACTTCCAGGTTTCTTCTATATTTTTCAATATAATTTTGTTAATAATTTTGACAATCTTCCCGCCCACATGATTTATGATAAAATAAGCAGTGAGAAGGGAAAGGCGGGAACAGACGATATGAAACAAACGGCTGTGCGGACTGGATGGCTCGTCGCCGCGATGCTGGCGGCAAGCGCACTCATCGTAATAGGGCAAGGAGCATGGAGTACGGTGGCCTTTATTAACGTTTCGTTTTTGCTCTCCCTTTTGCCTCTGTCGCTTGGCGGGCTTTTGTTTGTTTATGAACGCGGGTTTTTCAGCGGATTTGCATACGGGTTTCGCCGATTGCGCAGAAGCAGCACGAGGGTGGAGCGGTATCTTGAGGAAGCGGCAGCAGAACATGAATCGGAGGAACAGCCCGGTCCGCGGCGTTTCGCCATCACGTACCCGCTCCTTTTTGCCGGACTCCTTTTGTTTCTCGCGATGATCGCCGCCGGATATGCCTTGCAATAAGGTTGCAACAGCTGAATGTTTTCCGTATAATATAAGGCAAGTTTAGAATAGACTGAGCGATGAGAAAGAAAAGTACATATGGCGATGCCTTCAGAGAGCTTGTGGAAGGTGCGAACAAGCGGCTAGCCATATGGAATGGGCTTTCGAGCTTCCCGCCGAACCGGCGACGCAGTAGGCGAGGACGTTCCCCGCGTTACAGGGGCCATGCGCAAAGCATGGGCTGAGCGATTGCGCTTTTCCGCGCAATAAGTAGGGTGGCACCGCGGTCCTACCGTCCCTATCAGAGGGCTGGCAGGGCCTTTTTTATTTTTGGCTTGAGGGAGTGAAGATCGATGAAAACCATTTTTTCCGGCATTCAGCCAAGCGGCGTCATCACCATTGGCAACTATATTGGGGCGCTGCGGCAGTTTGTCGAATTGCAGCATGAATACAACTGTTATTTTTGCATCGTTGACCAACACGCCATTACCGTTTGGCAAGACCCTCACGAACTGCGGAAAAACATCCGCCGCCTTGCCGCTTTGTATTTGGCCGTCGGCATCGATCCGACAAAAGCGACGCTGTTCATCCAATCGGAAGTGCCGGCGCATGCCCAAGCGGCGTGGATGCTGCAGTGCATTGTGTATATCGGCGAGCTCGAGCGGATGACGCAGTTTAAAGACAAGTCAGCCGGCAAAGAGGCGGTCAGCGCCGGGCTGCTCACGTACCCGCCGCTGATGGCCGCTGACATTTTGCTTTATAACACCGACATCGTCCCGGTCGGCGAAGACCAAAAGCAGCATATCGAGCTGACGCGCGATCTGGCGGAACGGTTCAACAAACGGTACGGCGAGCTGTTTACGATCCCTGAGGCGCGCATTCCGAAAGTCGGCGCCCGCATCATGTCGCTTGTCGACCCGACGAAAAAAATGAGCAAATCCGATCCCAACCCGAAAGCATACATCACACTGCTTGACGATGCAAAAACGATCGAGAAGAAGATCAAAAGCGCCGTCACCGACTCGGAAGGAACGATCCGCTACGACAAAGAAGGAAAACCGGGCATTTCAAATTTGCTCAATATTTATTCGACGTTATCCGGCCAATCGATCGAGGAGCTCGAACAGCAATACGAAGGAAAAGGATACGGCGTCTTCAAAGCCGACCTGGCCCAATTGGTCATCGAAACGCTCCGGCCGATTCAAGAACGGTATCACCATTGGATGGAAAGCGAGGAGCTTGACCGCGTATTGGATGAAGGAGCGGAAAAAGCGAACCGCGTCGCCTCAGAAATGGTGCGAAAAATGGAGAAAGCGATGGGCCTCGGGCGGCGGTAAGAAGGCGCCATACAAAAAACGGGCGGGCGCATAGCGCCCTGGCCCGTTTTTTAATTCACTTTCGGCTCTTGCTCCATTTCCCAAAGCTTTTCGAAAAACGGCTGGCCTTTAATTAAGTTTTCACATAGCTGCTCGTGCCGTGCAGACCAGCCGTGTTTCGTTTCTTCGTACAGCCGTTCCCACGCTTCCTCAAACGACATTTTTTGAATATCTGCGTACTTTTCCGGGGCCCATTCTGTATACCAGTAGCGCACCTCGGCGCTGTTTTTCGTTGAATGCAGCTGGTCAAGCGCCATAAACAACAGCTGTTTCAACTGCCGCTCTTTCCGTGTCAATCCGCACATCAACTCCGGCGCCGGCGACAAAATGTGGTACTCTTTTTCGTACTTCGGCAGCGGGTAGGCCCGCTCTTCCGTCTCGGCGGCCATCTCGTACACAAGCTGCTCTTGCCGCGGAATGAGGCGGCTTTTGCGGATCGGAATATGATAGCCGATCGTATCGACGGCCAAAATGCCAGCTCCGTCGGTCACAACGAAACAATAATCGAGCTGAATCCGTTCATGGTTTTTGCGGACATAGGCTTTTTGGTACACATCGTCCAAAAGCGGCTTCGGAAGGTCGGATAAACTGTTTTCAATATATTGGAATAGAGCCGGGGACACTTTTAACAGCGGCACTTGGTCAAGCAACTCAATTTGGTCGTCTTTGCGCCATTCGTGAAAATGGCAGACGTTGTACCCGTTCTCTTCACCTTCAAACCAGTTCACCCAAATGTCGTGCAGGTAAAGCATGTGATACCCCTCACTTCCAGACGTGTTTGTCCATCAGTATAGGCAGAGGGGCAGAATTTTATTCCATTTCGCCCTCTTTTCCCCACTATGAGCCACGGCTTGGAAACGACAAGCTCGCCCACATAAGCAACAAGCCGAGCGGCAATAAATAACATTCCTCCCTTGCCGCGATATAAGCAGCGTATTCACCAAACCCGCGCTCCGGGGTGATGATGTTTAAATAGACGATCATCATCATGCCGCCGACGACCGAAAAACCAAAGCCGACCAAATAAAAAAACAGGCGGACCATCGGGCTTCCCTTCCTTCTTGTCCACGTCCTTTCTTTACGTATATGCCTGTTCGGTGGACAAGATGCCTATCATCGCCCCTGGTCCATCCCGCCTTACCCGCGGCTGTCCAGACCGGCTAAAGCAACCATTTGTTTCGCCTCCATCGCCATCAATTGAGCCAATGAATACCCCCGCTCCAAACAGCGGCGGACGATGGCATAACCGACTGCATAGCCGCCCATGTTCGGATACCACCCAAGGCCGTATAAAATGCGGGAGCTGAGTGGGTGCGAAACAGCAGCATCTTGATTGGGGGCGATGTAGCGGCGCCAAAACCGCTCGATCTCCCTGTCAGTATAATACGACGTCCAGTCGGCGCATTGTTCCGGTCCGACTGTTTCAGCGACCGCATGTTCTGCCAGCCCTTCCATAATCACCGCATCTAACAGCGTCGCCTCTTTGCCGCCATACGGCAGCTGCTTCAGCCGGCAAACATGGTTGTACTCATGCGCCACCAATGCCGCGACCTCCTCGTCGCGATGATCGGGCAGCAAAAAGAAAACGAGCTTATCGGCAAACGCCACTCCTCCTTTTCCGCGAAACTCGCGCAAAAGTTTCCGGTTTTCATCATCGGCCGGCAGCAAAAACACCGGAACGTCAGGCCCTTTCCATCTCACCCGCTGTTCGTCATATAAGCGGGCAAGCCGCTCCCAAAGGCCTTTTGCCTTCATCTCCGGCAAAAGGCGAACGGCCTGCCGGGCGCTTCGATACATGCCATATAAGCATAAATAACGATGAATGGCGCGCGCTGGTGCATCGGCAAAAAACGGCGCCAGCCGGGCGCAAACACGGAGCGGATCGCCTTCATCTTGTTCAAGCCAACGATCAGTTGGAGCCAGTCCCATCGTCTTCCCTCCCTTTTTGCTACCTTATGTCAAGGCAACCGGGACGGTGAACGAAAAAAGCCCCGTCCGGAGTGAAGCCCGGCGCCCGTCTTCCAACGGGGCCGGGTTCGTCCGGCCGAGGCTAATGGCCTTCATTGCTATCTATTGCGCATACGCTTTGAAAATCAATGTCGCGTTATGGCCGCCAAATCCAAACGAATTGCTTAACACTGCGCGCACAGTCTGCCGGCGGGCTTCGTTCGGCACATAGTCCAAGTCGCATTCCGGATCCGGCGTTTCATAGTTGATGGTCGGTGGAATGACGCCATCGCGGATCGCCAACACAGAGAAAATGGCTTCCACCGCGCCGGTTGCGCCAAGCAGGTGACCGGTCATCGATTTTGTAGAACTGATCGCAAGCTTATAGGCATGGTCGCCAAACACTTCTTTAATGGCGATCGTCTCATATTTGTCATTGTACTCCGTGCTTGTGCCGTGGGCGTTAATGTAGTCGATGTCCTCCGGCTGCAAGCCGGCATCCTGCAGCGCCAGTCGCATCGCCCGCACGCCGCCTTCACCGCCCGGCGCCGGTGCAGTGATATGATATGCGTCAGCCGTCGCGCCGTAGCCGACAATTTCCGCGTAAATTTTCGCCCCGCGGCGCAACGCATGCTCCAGCTCTTCAAGCACGATAATGCCTGCCCCTTCCCCCATGACAAAGCCATCACGGTTTTTATCAAACGGGCGGCTTGCCGTTTTCGGATCCGGATTGGTCGAAAGGGCCGTATTCGCGCAAAAGCCGGCAAACGACATTTTCGTAATCGGCGCCTCCGTTCCCCCCGCGATCATCACATCCGCATCGCCGCGCTGAATGACCCGAAACGCGTCGCCGATCGAGTTTGCGCCCGTCGCGCAAGCGGTGACCGTGCATGAATTCATTCCTTTCGCCCCAAGGATGATTGAGACTTGCCCCGCAGCCATATCCGGAATCATCATCGGCACGAAAAACGGGCTCACCCGGCGATAGCCGCGCTGCTGGAAAATTTCAAACTGCTGCTCAAACGTCTCCATACCGCCGATGCCAGAGCCGATCCAAACACCGACCCGCTCGGCGTTATGCTCACCGATTTCCAAATTCGCATCTTTCACCGCCATGAGCGCCGCCGCCACGGCGTATTGCGTAAACCGGTCCATCTTCCGCGCTTCGCGGCGGTCCATAAACAACGACGGATCAAAATCTTTCACTTCTGCCGCCACTTTCGCTGGAAAATCGTCTGGATTGACGCGGGTGACAATGTCGATGCCGGACTGGCCGGCGACAATGTTTTTCCACGTCGTTTCTGCGTCATTCCCCAGCGGGGTGACGGCGCCTATTCCGGTCACGACGACTCGTCTTTTTTCCATATTCCTCTGCCTCTCCTTTATTCTGGATAATGATGTTGGGATACAGAACATCAACGGCCCCAACGCAAGGCGATCGCGCCCCATGTCAGCCCGCCGCCGAACCCGACCATGACGATGAGATCACCGTCGCGAATGTTTCCTGCCTCCAGCTCCTCCACGAGCGAAATCGGAATGGAGGCCGCGGATGTGTTTCCATAGCGGCGAATCGTTGTCGAGATTTTTTCCTCCGGCAGCTCGAGCCGCTGTCTCGCCGCCTCCACAATGCGGATGTTCGCTTGATGGGGAATGAGAAAATCGACATCCTCTTTTGTCAGCCCCGCTTTTTCAAGCACCCGCACACTTGACTCTCCCATCTGCCGGACGGCGAACTTGAACACTTCCCGGCCGTTCATCACGATATATTCGTCTTTGTATAAATGTTTTCCTCCTGTTCCGTCAGCGCCCAATTCAAATGATAAAATGCCCCGCCCTGGCGACACTGGGCCCATGACAACCGCACCGGCTCCATCGCCAAACAACACCGCCGTATTGCGGTCTGTCCAATCGGTGATTTTTGACAGCTTATCGGCCCCCACTACTAATATATACTTGTAAACCCCCGTGTCAATAAATTGGGCAGCCGTGACCATTCCGTACATAAATCCGGAGCAGGCGGCGCTGAGATCCATTGCCGCGGCGTTGACAGCCCCAAGCCGCTCTTGCAGCATGCAAGCAACTGATGGAAAGGAACGGTCTGGCGTTACGGTAGCAACGACAATGAGATCGATGTCTTTCGCCTCGACACCGGCATCCGCAAGCGCCTTTTCGGCAGCAAAATACGCCATATCGGACGTATCGATGTCATCTGCCGCAATGCGGCGTTCCTCAATCCCGGTGCGCGTCCGAATCCATTCGTCTGATGTATCCATCATTTTCTCCAAGTCGGCGTTGGTCAACACCTTTTCCGGCACATAGCGGCCGACCCCGATAATTCCTGCTCCCATACCATTCATCTCCTTTTTTTCTTCCAAAATAACCGAAAAGCCTCCCAAGTACAGCACAATTGTCAACGTACAATCAGTCCACATAACCAATTATTATTACTTGGTACTAATTTTAACGGAAAGAGCGCATATGCGCAATAGCAAAAGCGCGCCTTCCCGGCCGGAATCCTATTGCTTTCTTCCCGCCCGAAGGCATTTGTCCAAACCAACGTTTTACCTCCGCCATACAATACAATGACAAGCAAACGATGAGGAAAAAAGGAGGACTGATTTTATGGCGAACGTCCCATCATCCCGGCAAAGCCGTGAAGAGCGCGACCGCTTCTCCCGCCTCATGTTCGGCCCCTTTCCTCCAAAACGGACCGGCCGGCGGGACGAACAAACAAAAACGGAGCCGCTCCCGCTGCCAAACATTGATTTGATGAAACTCGTCGAAAACGTCGGTACGCTGACGGACTCGTTGCAGCAGCTGAAACC
Organism: Geobacillus sp. DSP4a; assembly: GCF_013096875.1. Lineage (NCBI taxonomy): Bacteria > Bacillati > Bacillota > Bacilli > Caryophanales > Anoxybacillaceae > Geobacillus > Geobacillus sp. DSP4a. The sequence continues at coordinate 56,835 of NZ_SDLD01000009.1, forward strand.
GCTCATCAAAAAAATCTCCTCGCTCATCGATGGATTGAAAAAATAGCAGACGCAACAACCTCATGCGTCTGCCTTCGCTCTTTACGGGAGTTCGTTATATTGGCGAAAAAATTGCCCGATCTGCCAAGCAAGCTGGCGCCGCTTTTCCGGCAGCTGGTAGACGATGCGCACCCGGTGGTTGGTTGTTTTCATCCATTGTTCGTACTTCCGGCTATGCAATGCGGACGGGTATTCGCTCACGCCGGCGAGCTGCCAAATCATCACCGGGACATCGTGCGGGCTAAGGAAAAGAGACGGGACACCCTCCGGCACTTCCTCTTCCTTCAATCCGTAAGCGAGGGCGATTTCTTTTACCATCCGCCGATACACGAATGGGTGGCCCCGCTCGTGTTCAAGCTGGGCGCGCACATCAAGGCAAGGGTTGAGCATGGCGACGGCGCGGATTTGCCTCGGCATGACGCCAAGCAACTGCAGGGCGACGAGCGCGCCCATTCCTTCGGCGACGATATAGATGCGTCGGTTGACGATCTCGCTTTTCAATACCGAGTAGATGAGTTGGCGCGCCAGCCGGACCGCCTTCGGGCTTCCCCAATGCCGGCCGTACAAATGAGATGAAAACACCGTGTACCCTTGTTCAAGCCACTCGTCCAGCCACTGGCGCCGTCTCGGATGCTCGAGCCAAAAACTCGTCTGTTCATTCACGAAATGGTCGCCATCGCCCATTAAAAAAAGGGCAAACCCGTTTGGGCGCTCCGGCACGTGAACGATGCACCATTGTTCATCGAGTTGGAAAAACCGTCGTTGTCCTGCCATCGTTTCCATTCACCCTTGTTTGACGATACATAATTGTACAGTATACGATATGCGCGGCCAAAAAAAACGTCCGGGTATATGCCTACGCGACAAATTGTGATAAGATAAGAAAAGGAATGACGAGAAGATGGGAGGAACAAAGATGCGCTTGTTTTGGACGTTTTTTTGGACGTTTTTGCTTGTGCAAATGGCGACGTACGTCATGGGCTCGATGCAAGGGATCGGCTACAACTTCACAACCGGCGCCTTGCTCGGCGTGATCGTGACCGTTTTAGTCCTTGTCGTCGCCGCTTTGATTCCGGACGAGCCGGCTGGGGATCATCGCCATTGATCATTCTCCTCATAAGACAACGCCTTGGGTTGAAAGTCCCAAGGCGTTGTTTTTGTCATCGAGAAGCCCCATTCCAACACGTATATAGGCGTAAGTCGAGGAGGGATTCCATCTTGATGGGTGTAGGTTGGTGTTTTCTGCAGCCGGCCACGTGCCCCACAATGCTCAATGGGATGGGCTTTATGGGGGCATAAAAACGTTTGACGCTGCCAGCAAGAAGCGCGTCTCTTCCCCCGGCTATCCCCCGCCTCTTCGACTCGTTTCACGCTGACGGGCGAATGACAAGCCGGCCGTTTTCGGCATCGACCGTGACGGTGCTGTAATCTTTCACCCGCCCAGCGATCAGCTCTTTCGCAAGCGGCGTTTCGATCTGCTTTTGCATAAACCGCTTTAAGGGGCGGGCGCCGTAGACCGGATCGAAGCCCGCTTCGGCGATGTATTGCTTCGCCGCTTCGGTCAGCACGAGTTCGATATGCCGATCGGCCAAACGGGCCGACAGCTCGCGGGCGAACTTTTCGATGATGCCTTTCACCTCATTCATCGACAATGGCTTAAATAAGACGATATCGTCGATCCGGTTTAAAAATTCTGGGCGGAAATGGGCGCGCAATTGGTCAAACACTTGGCTGCGCGTCTGTTCATCGATGTCGCCGTCTTTGTGTTCCAATAACAGCGGCGAGCCGATGTTCGATGTCATAATGACGACTGTGTTTTTAAAATCGACCGTCCGCCCGTGCGAGTCGGTGAGCCGTCCGTCATCGAGCAGCTGCAGCAGGATGTTGAACACGTCCGGATGAGCTTTTTCGATTTCATCGAACAATAGAACGGAATACGGCTTGCGCCGCACTGCCTCGGTCAGCTGGCCGCCTTCCTCATAGCCGACATAGCCGGGCGGCGCCCCGATCAAACGGGAGACAGCATGTTTTTCCATGTATTCGGACATATCGAGGCGAATGAGCTGCTCCTCGCTGTCAAACAGCGCCTCGGCCAGCGCTTTGGCCAGCTCCGTTTTGCCGACGCCGGTCGGTCCAAGGAACAAAAACGAGCCGATCGGACGGTTCGGGTCTTTCATCCCGGCCCGCGCCCGCAAGATGGCGTCGGCGACGAGCTCCACCGCTTCGTCTTGGCCGATGACTCGCTTATGGAGCCATTCATGAAGCCGCAGCAGCTTTTCCCGCTCCCCTTCGACAAGGCGGGTGAGCGGAATGCCTGTCCAGCGCGACACGATTTCGGCAATCTCTTCTTCCGTCACTTCCTCGCGCAGCAATTTTCCTTCCCGTTGCTCGCTGATTTCTTGCTCGAGCTGCCTGAGCTGCTTCTCAAGCTGCGGGATCCGTCCATGACGCAGCTCGGCCGCCCTGTTTAAATCGTAGTCGTTTTCCGCGTCCTCGAGCTCACGCTTCGCCCGCTCAAGTTCCTCGCGCACGCGGCGGACACGGTCAAGCGCCTCTTTCTCTTGTTGCCATTGCGCTTTCATGGCATTCGCTTTTTCGCGCAAGTCAGCGAGTTCTTTTTGCAATGCCGCCAGCCGCTCGCGGCTCGCTTCATCCGTCTCTTTGCTTAACGCCGCCTCTTCAATTTCCAGCTGCATGACGCGGCGCATCACTTCATCAAGCTCCGACGGCATTGATTCCATTTCCGTCCGGATCGTTGCGCACGCCTCATCAACGAGATCGATCGCTTTGTCAGGCAAAAAGCGATCCGAGATGTAGCGGTCGGACAACACCGCGGCCGCGACGAGCGCCCGGTCGTGAATTTTCACGCCATGGTGCACTTCGTATCGCTCTTTCAATCCGCGCAAGATCGAAATCGTATCCTCGACGGTCGGCTCTTGGACGAGCACTTGCTGGAAGCGGCGTTCGAGCGCTGGGTCTTTTTCGATGTATTGTCGGTACTCATCAAGCGTCGTCGCCCCGATGCAGCGCAGCTCGCCGCGGGCGAGCATTGGCTTTAACATATTGCCGGCGTCGATCGCCCCTTCGGCCCGGCCGGCGCCAACGATCGTGTGCAGCTCGTCGATAAACAAGATGATGCGGCCCTCGCTTTTTTTAATTTCGTTCAATACAGCCCTCAGCCGCTCTTCAAACTCACCGCGAAACTTCGCTCCGGCGACGAGCGCGCTCATGTCAAGAGCGAAAATCGTTTTGTCTTTCAACCCGTCCGGGACGTCTTTGCGCACGATGCGCTGGGCGAGCCCCTCGACAATAGCGGTCTTCCCAACGCCCGGCTCACCGATCAGCACCGGGTTGTTTTTCGTCTTCCGCGACAAAATGCGGATGACGCGGCGAATTTCGCTGTCGCGGCCGATGACCGGGTCGATTTTTCCCGCCTTCGCCTCGGCGACAAGATCGCGCCCGTATTTGGCCAACGCTTCATAGGTTGCTTCCGGATGTGGACTCGTCACGCGTTGATTCCCCCTTACCTTTCTCACGGCTTCTACCAGTGCTTCCTCTGTCAAGCCAAACGATGCCAGTTGCCGGGCAACCGGCTCGGCGCCATGAGACAGCGCGAGCAGCACATGTTCGACCGATATGTACTCATCTTGCATTCGCTTCGCTTCGTTTTCCGCCTCCTCAAGCAGCCGCGCCAAGGCAGGCGCAACGTACATCTGTCCCTCTCCCGCTCCGTGCACTTCCGGCTTTTGGCGAAGCCGGTCTTGCAGCCAGCGGATCGCCTGAGCGCGGTCGGCGCCGCAAAGGGCAAACAGCCGCGGCGCCAAGCCATCTTCTTGCTCGAGGAGCGCCAGCAGAAGATGTTCGACATCAAGCTGTTGATGATGCCGCTCTTTGGCGATCGACTGCGCCGCCATAAGCGCCTCTTGCAGTTTTTCCGTCAAACGGCTTGCGTCCATGCCGTCCCCTCCATTTGACCTTCTTTGACCATAAATCATTATAGCGGATCGCAAAGCGCACGGCAAATGAAAAGCCACTCCATGCTTGGAATGGCTTTTGTTCTGCTTCACGGTTTGCGCAAATACGTCCAATGCCGGTTATGGTTCGACGTTTCTGGAAACGTATCGCCGGCTTTCAGTTTCAGCTTTTTCGGGTGCTTTACATTGTCTCCCGTTTCGCCGATTTCAATATACACGCCGTTGTTCGGCGCTTTATCGCCTGGTTTGAAATGGCGCGGTTGGCCCATTTGTTTCATCCCCCTTGCTTCGATTGCATTTGTTATCATGCCCGGTTTCATCGCTGTTCATAAGAAGGAAAATGATGGAAGATCGCAAACGGAACGCCAAGCTGTTCACAACGAAAAGGAGCTCTCCCCTCGAAATCCTTTTCAAAGTGAAAAAGGAACTCCCGAAACGGGAATTCCCCCTTTGCTATAAAACGGACAACAAAATCGCTTTTTGCGCATGAAGCCGGTTGCCGGCCTGCTCAAAGACGACCGAGTTCGGACCGTCCATGACGCCGGCCGTCACTTCTTCGCCGCGATGGGCCGGCAGACAATGCAAAAAGAGATAATCCGGTTTTGCCGCTTTGACGAGCTCTTCGTTGACTTGATACGGCTGAAACACTTGTAGCCGCTCAGCACTTTCGCTTTCTTGGCCCATGCTCGTCCAGACATCCGTATAAATCGCATCCGCCCCCGCCACCGCCACAAGCGGGTCGTGCGTCACCACAACGGTTGCCCCGGTTTTCTCGCCGATCTGGCGCGCTGCCTCGACATATTCTTTCCTTGGCTCATAGCCCGGCGGACAGGCGATGGCGACATCCATGCCGACTTTCGCCGCGGCCACAAGCAAGGCGTTGGCGACGTTGTTCCCGTCGCCGACATAGGCGAGCTTGACGCCTTGGAACGTTTTCTTCACTTCATAAATCGTCAGCAAATCCGCCAACGCCTGGCACGGATGATCGTCGTCCGTCAGGCCGTTGATGACCGGAACGGACGCATATTCGGCCAACTCCTCGACTTTTTGATGGGCAAATGTGCGAATCATAATGACATCGACGTATTGCGACAAGACGCGGGCCGTATCGGCGATCGTTTCGCCGCGGCCAAGCTGCAAATCGTTTCCGTTTAAATACATCGCCTGGCCGCCAAGCTGAATCATGCCGACTTCAAACGACACGCGCGTGCGCGTTGACGGCTTTTCAAAAATCATCGCCATTGTTTTCCCGGAAAGCGGCGTATACGATACACCGGCTTTTTGTTTCGCTTTTAAATCAGCTGCTAACGCCAGCAAGTCCAAAATTTCTTCTGTCGAGAAATCAAGAAGCGTTAAAAAATCTCTCCCTTTTAATGACATCACTGCATTCATGCGATCACCGCCTGTTCTGCCTGTTTTTTCTTTTCCAACCAGCCATGGATCGGCTGCACATCAAGATGATCGACATCGAGCGCCTGCAAGAAGAGCTTCAATGTCTCACGTTCCGTGAAGACGAGCAATTGTCGGGACAACGCAGTCATTCGTTTGTTCGCTTCGCCTTCCTCTTTGCCCAAGTCGATCACTGCAAGCGCCGTGTCGCGCTTCACCCAATCGGAAAACGGGACATCAGCGACGATGGTCAGCTGTTTCGCCGTCATCTCTGCCTCCAGCTCGGCATCGATGTTGCCAATGACATAGACCTCGTTCGCGTTCGCTTTCTTTTGCAAATACGGATAAAACGCTTTATACGCCGCTTCCTCCTTCGTTGCGGCGATGCTGATGCCTTCGCCGGTCGATTTCATCTCTGGCCCAACCACCGGGTCAACCCCCGGCAGCTTATGGGTCGAAAAGACCGGATACTTTAACACGGCGTACGGCATGACCGCCAAGCCGCGCGCTTTTTCGTCCACGATGTCGACAAGCGATTTCCCAAGCAATAATTTTGTCGCAATTTGCGCCAGCGGCACGCCGGTCGTTTTGCTGACGATCGGCACCGTCCGGCTCGCGCGCGGGTTCACTTCCAGAACATATACATTGCCGTCCGCAATGACATATTGAATGTTCATAATTCCTTTAAAGCCGAGTTTTTTCGCAATCCGGACCGCATAGTCGATGATTTTCGCTTTTTCTTCGTCTGTGAGCGTCTGCGCCGGCAGCCAAGCATAGCTGTCACCGGAGTGGACGCCGGCTTTTTCGACGTGTTCAATGATGACCGGCAACACGATGTCTGTTCCATCCGTCACGATGTCCGCTTCTGCCTCTTTCCCGTCCAAATACGCATCAATCAAAATCGGATAGGTCAACTCGCCTTGCTCGATCAAAGCAGCGAGCTGCGCCTCGCTATGGACGATAAACATGCCGCGGCCCCCGATGACATACGACGGACGAAGCAGCACCGGGCAGCCGATCTCAGCCGCTTTGGCGGCGAGCTCCTCGGCATTGTTCGCCACCAAGCCCGGTACGTGCGGGATGTCAAGCTCCTCAAGCAACTGGTAAAAACGATCGCGGTCCTCGAGCTGGTCAATCATATCGTACGTGACGCCAAGCAGCGGCACGCCGGCTTCTTCGAGTCCTTTGACCAAATTGATCGCCGTCTGACCGCCAAATTGAACGATGACATGCTTGATTTGTTCCGCTTCGATAACATCGAGGACGCTCTCAAGCGTCAGCGGTTCAAAGTACAGACGGTCGGCGACGGCAAAGTCGGTGCTCACCGTTTCCGGATTGTTGTTGATCATCACCGTTTCATAGCCCTCTTTTTGCAAGGCGAACACGCTATGAACGGAGCTGTAGTCAAACTCAATGCCTTGGCCGATGCGGATCGGTCCGGCTCCAATGATCAGCACTTTCTCTTTGCCGCTCGGTTGTTTTCGCTCGTCTTCGCCGAAATAAGTCGAGTAGTAATAATCCGTTTCTGAATGAAATTCGGCCGCGCACGTGTCGACCATTTTGTATGACGGCACGATGCCAAGTTCCTTCCGCTTGTTGCGCACGTCAAGCTCCGTCACGCCCCACGTTTCAGCTAAAAAGGCGTCGCTACATCCTTTTTCTTTCAAGAAACGGAACGTTTGCTCCTCAATCGTGTCCAACGTTGCAGCCGCTGCCCGTTTTTCAAGGGCGACAAGCCGCTCGAACGAGCAAAGGAAAAAGCGGTCGATTTTCGTCCATTTGTGAATGGCTTCAACCGCCACCCCGCGGCGGAGCAGTTCCAAAATCGCGAAAAAGCGGCGGTCGTCTTTGTCGACAAGCAGCTGTTTCAGCTCATCATTCGTTTTCACCGAAAGCTCCGGCAACAACAGTCCGTTGTTTTTGCCTTCGAGCGACTGCACCGCTTTTTGAAACGCCCGCTCCATGTTACGGTCGATCGCCATCACTTCCCCGGTCGCCTTCATTTGCGTGCCGAGCTTCCGATCCGCGTGCGGAAACTTGTCAAACGGCAAGCGCGGAAACTTGACGACGACATAATCCAAGGCCGGTTCAAAGCTGGCGTACGTCGTTTTCGTCACCGGGTTGACGAGTTCCGCAAGCGTATAGCCGACCGCCAGCTTCGCCGCAATGCGGGCGATCGGGTAGCCGGTCGCCTTGGACGCCAGCGCTGACGAGCGGCTGACGCGCGGGTTGACTTCGATTAAGTAATATTGTTTGCTGTTCGGGTCAAGGGCGAACTGAATGTTGCAGCCGCCAATGATCCCTAATGCGGAAATGATCTTCACCGCCGACGAACGGAGCATTTGGTACTCCTCATCGGTCAACGTCTGCGACGGTGCAACGACGATCGAATCTCCTGTATGAATGCCGACCGGATCGACGTTTTCCATATTGCAAACGGTAATGCACGTATTCGATTGGTCGCGCATCACTTCATATTCAATTTCCTTAAATCCGGCGACGCTCCGTTCGATCAAACATTGATGAATCGGGCTTTCGTTCAATCCTTTTTCTACGAGCGCGAGAAACTGCTCCATGTTTTCGGCAATGCCGCCGCCCGCCCCGCCGAGCGTATACGCAGGACGAATAATGATCGGAAAACCGATTTGTTCGGCGAACGCGACCGCTTCCTCGACGCTTGTAACAATTTCGCTTTCCGGCACCGGTTCGCCAAGCTCGTGCATCAACGCGCGGAACGCTTCGCGGTCCTCCCCGCGCTTAATCGCTTCAATCGGTGTTCCGAGCAGTCTCACCCCATACTTTTCAAGCACGCCGGCTTCATGCAGCTGAAACGCCAAATTGAGCCCTGTCTGGCCCCCGAATGTGGCGAGCAGCCCGTCCGGGCGTTCTTTGGCAATGATCGCTTCGACCGCCTCAACGGTGAGCGGTTCAAAATACACGGCATCGGCATGGACATCATCGGTCATGATCGTCGCCGGATTGTTGTTCACTAAAATGACGCGGTATCCTTCTTCCTTTAAGGCGATGCACGCCTGCGTGCCGGAATAATCAAACTCAGCAGCCTGGCCGATGACGATCGGCCCCGACCCGATCAGGAGAATCGATTGAAGCGAAGAATCTTTAGGCATAGACGTTCTCTCCCTTGAACACGGTTTGCAAAAATTCGTCGAAAATATAGCCGGTATCGTGCGGCCCCGGATGCGCCTCCGGATGGTATTGCACGGACAAAATCGGTTTATGGCGATGGACGATGCCCTCGACCGAACCGTCGTTGACGTTGATGAAACGAATGTCAAACGGTTTGCCCACCAAACTGCCTTCTTTGACGACATAACTATGGTTTTGCGATGTCATCATCACGTTTTGTTTCACCGCGTCCCACACCGGCTGATTGGCGCCGCGGTGCCCGAAGCGGAGTTTTTCCGTATCCGCTCCGTACGCTAAGGCGACAAGCTGATGGCCAAGGCAGATCGCAAGCGTCGGATACCGGTCGATCAGCTGACGGATAGCGGGAAGCTGATGGCGTAACTGTTTCGGATCGCCCGGGCCGTTCGAGAGGACAAGCCCGTCCGGTTTCAGCGCGTCAATCGCTTCCGGCGCCGTATCATGCGGCACGACCGTCACCCGGCAGCCGCGTGCAAGGAGCGACTGCAAAATCGACTTTTTATAGCCGAAATCGATGAGCACCAAATGCGGGCCGCCTTCGCCGTATGTTTCGATCGTTTTCGTTGACACCGCGCGCACGGGAAATACTGCTTCCTCGCCTCCAATGGCTGAAATCGGCGACAAACTTAATTCCGCCATCATCGTCCCAGCGGTGCGGATTTCTTTCACAAGGGCGCGCGTGTCCACATGCGTGAGAAGCGGAATGTTCCAATGCTGCAAGTATTCTGCCAAGCTGTATTTCGCCCCGTAATGAAATCCTGTGCCGCTCGCTTCGTAGACGACGACCGCTTCGACGTGCGGCCGCTTGCTTTCAAAATCGTCTTCATTAATGCCATAATTGCCGATCAGCGGGTACGTAAAAACGATGATTTGGTTTTTATACGACGGGTCGGTCAACACTTCTTGATAACCGGTCATGCCGGTGAAAAAAACGATCTCCCCGCTCACCTTTTCTTCAAGCGGAGCGGCGAGCTCCCCGCTGAACGTTTTTCCGCTCGCCACATGCAAATACGCTTTCATTGGCGCCACCTCATCGTTTGAGTTTTTATAACCGTTCAGGAATTTTTATGCATGAACAGGAATAAAAATTAAGCCGTCGGCCGTCCGTTTACAAGACGGCTGAGGCGTTGGCGTTGTTCAACACGTTTGTCAAAATGTCCACCGCTTCATCGATTTCCGCTTTCGTCACGACAAGCGGCGGCAACAGGCGGATCACGTTCGGCCCCGCCGAAAGGACGAGCAAGCCGTTTTCGTGAATCAATGGCAACAGCGGTGCGACGTCCGTTTGGCACTCGATTCCGACCAGCAGCCCGAGCCCGCGCACGTCCTTGACGATGTCAAGCAAAGCGAGCGCGTCATGGAGGCGTGCAAGCAAATAGCGGCCTTTCTCCTGCACATCTTGCAAAAACGCCGGATCAAACACCACTTCTAACGTCGCCTTGGCGGCGGCCATCGCGATCGGGTTGCCGCCAAACGTCGACCCGTGCACCCCAGGTCCAAACGATTCTTTCAAAAACGCTTTACCGATCATCGCCCCAACCGGAATGCCGCTGCCAAGCCCTTTCGCTGCGGTGATGATGTCCGGCTCCACATCAAAGTGCTGGTACGCAAACGGCTTTCCGGTCCGGCCGATGCCGGTTTGCACTTCGTCGATGATCAAAAGCGCTCCGTGCTGTTGACACAGCTCCGACGCTGTCTGCAAAAACGCCGGGTTAACCGGGCGGACGCCGCCTTCCCCTTGGACGACCTCAAGCATCACCGCGGCCACTTCTTCGCTCATCGCCTGCTTGAGCGCGTCGACATCATTCAGCGGCAAGTGAATGAATTCCGGAAGCAGCGGACCAAAACCGCTATGCACTTTCTCCTGCCCGGTCGCCGCCATCGTCGCAAACGTCCGGCCGTGAAACGACTGGCGGAACGTAATGACTTTGTGTCTCCCGGTATGTTTGCGCGCCAGCTTCAGCGCCGCCTCGTTCGCTTCCGCCCCGCTGTTGCAGAAAAAAACATAATCGCCGGCGCTGTGGGCGACAAGCAAGGAGGCGACCTCTTCTTGAATCGGGATCGTAAACAAGTTCGATACGTGCCAATATTGATTCAGCTGCTTTTCAATCGCCTTTTGGACGTGCGGATGGCGATGGCCGAGATTGCAGACGGCAATGCCGGAGACAAAGTCGAGATATTGTTTTCCATTCACATCGGTCACAACCGTCCCTTCCGCGGCTTGGACGGCGATCTTCCAACGGTTGTATGTCGGAAACAGCGCGCTCATAAATATACCCCCACTTCTTTGCGAATCGTTGTGCCGTGCCATGTTCCGTTCTGGTAAAACGTCGTTTTGCCGCTGACGATCATCACCTCGGGCAGCGCATCGGACAAGGCGGAGAGCGCTGCTTTCACTTTCGGAATCATCCCGCCAGTAATGACGCCGTCTTCGATCAGTCGTTCAATCGTTTCCGCCGTCGCGTCGGCCACGAGCGCGCCGTCTCGCAAAATGCCGGGCACGTTCGTCACAAACGCGAGCTGGCTGGCGCCGATGGCGGCCGCGACCGCCCCAGCCGCCGTGTCGGCGTTAATGTTGTATGTTTGCCCGTTTTGATCGATGCCAAGCGGCGAAACGACCGGAATGTAGCCCGCCTCAAGCAGCGTGCGCAAAAGACGGGAGCGAACCGTTTTCACACGGCCGACATAGCCAAGTTTAGCAAGGTCAATCGGTTCAGCTTCGAGCAGCCCCCCGTCCACGCCGGAAACGCCGACCGCCGGCAAACCGTGCTGCCTGAGCATCGCGACAAGCTGTTTGTTCACTTTGCCGGAGAGCACCATTTCCACAACCGCGAGCACGTCTTTCGTCGTCTTCCGCAAGCCGTTGACAAACTCGCTCGGCACGCGAAGCGTTTTGAGCATCTGTCCGATTTCCGGCCCGCCGCCGTGGACGATGACGACATCCATCCCTTGTTTTCGCATTGCGTTCACGCTGGCAAAAAAGGCGGGAGACAGCTCATCAAGCACGCTGCCGCCGCATTTGATGACGACCGTTTTCCCCATCGTTCTCTCTCCTTACGTCCGATAGCTGGCGTTAATTTTCACATAATCGTATGTCAAATCGCAGCCCCACGCAACGCCGACACCATCGCCTATATGCAAATCGACCTCAATGACGACCGTCTCTTGTTGCAAATACGCCGCCGCTTCTTCTTCCGAGAACGGCTGCGGCTCGCTTCCTTTCAGCATCACCATCGGCCCGATGGCGACATCGACGTTGTCCGGGTTCACTTCGGCATCCGAATAGCCGATCGCGCCGATGATCCGCCCCCAGTTGGCGTCCGCGCCGTAAACGGCCGTTTTCACTAAGTTGGAGCCGACGATTTGCTTGGCGATTTTTTTCGCTTCCTCATCCGTTTTCGCGCCGCGCACGCGCACTTCAATGAGCTTCGTCGCCCCCTCGCCGTCTTTGGCGATTTGCTTCGCCAAATCTTCGCACGTTTTCCGCAGCGCCTCGTAAAAGTGTTCCCAGTCCGGATGATCCGGCGTCAACTCATCATTTCCAGCAAGACCGCTTGCCATCACGACGACCATATCATTTGTCGACGTATCGCCGTCGACCGTAATTTGGTTAAACGAAACGTCCGTAATCGACCGCAGCGCCGCGTGCAGCACCGGCGACGAAACATTGGCATCCGTCGTGATGAATGCGAGCATCGTCGCCATGTTCGGATGGATCATCCCCGACCCTTTCGCCGCTCCGCCGACGGTGACCGTTTTCCCGTCGATCGTTGTTTGGTAACAAGCGCGCTTCATCACCGTATCGGTCGTTAAAATCGCCGTTTGAAACGCCTCCGCATCCGCCATCGTCACCCCTGGAACAAGCTGTTTGATGCCGGCGCGAATTTTTTCCATCGGCAAATATTCCCCGATCACGCCCGTTGAAGCGACGGCCACATGGTGCAGCGCCAGGCCAAACTGTTTCGCGCACAACTCACGCATTTCATAAGCGTCCTTGAGCCCTTGCGCACCGGTGCAGGCGTTCGCGCACGCGCTGTTGACGATGACCGCCTGCAATTTTTGTTCTACAGCGAGGCTCGCCTGCGTCACTTTGAGCGGCGCCGCCTGAAAATGGCTTTGCGTATACACCGCCGCCGCCGAAGCGGGCACGTCGCATAGAATAACCCCTAAATCGTTTTTCGAATAGCGCAGCCCGGCATTCACCCCGGCCGCTTGAAATCCTTTCGGCGTCACCACTGTTCCATCGACGACCGCCGTTACTTGCGCCGTTTGTTTCGTTGCTGTCATTGTTCGTTCCCCTTCCCTCACGGATAGATCGGCAAGGATCGGAGGCCCTCCGCCTCATCCCAACCCATCATCAAGTTGAAGTTTTGCACCGCCTGCCCGGCAGCGCCTTTCATCAAGTTGTCGATCACCGACACGACCGTCACCCGTCCCGTCCGCTCATCGTAGGCGAGGCCGATGTCGCAATAATTTGATCCGTACACTTCTTTCGTCGCTGGAAATTGCCCGACCTTGCGAACACGGACAAACGACGAACCTTCATAACTTGTTTTATATAAATCTACCAAATCGTTTGGCGAAATCGATTGTTTCGCCTTCGCATAGATCGTCGCCATAATGCCCCGTGTCATCGGAATCAAATGAGTGCTGAACGTAATTGGCTCCATCGCTTCATTCCACGTCTGCAGCGTTTGTTCAATTTCCGGAATGTGCTGGTGGGCGTTCACTTTATAAATTTTCACGTTTTCGTTCACTTCGGAAAAATGCGTCCCAAGCCCTGCTTTCCGCCCCGCGCCCGATACGCCGGACTTGGCGTCAACGATGATCGAATCTTCCTGAATCAATCCTTCTTTGACAAGCGGCGCCAAGCCAAGCAGCGTCGCTGTCGGATAGCAGCCCGGGTTGGATAGGAGCACGGCCTCGCGCACCGCCTCCCGATTCCACTCGGTCAGCCCGTACACCGCCTTTTGCAAATATTCCGCCGGCGCCGCCTCGCGCCCATACCATTGTGCGTACACCGCGCCGTCTTTCAACCGGAAATCGCCCGATAAATCGATCACTTTCACTCCCCGATCCACGAGCGCCGGCGCCCACTCCCCCGACACCCCGGGCGGCGTGGCGAAAAAGACCGCATCGTAACGGGAAAGCGCCTCGATTTCAAGTTTATGCAACACCGCACCATCGACCGCGCCGACGTGCGGGAAACTTTCCGATAAATGAATTCCATCCTGCGACGACGAGAACACGTCGCACTGGCTCACGTGCGGATGCCCGTATAGCAAGCGGAACAACTCCGCACCGCTGTACCCCGTCGCCCCGATAATGGCTACGTTCATCATGTTCCCCCTCACCCGTATGCCTCATGTAGTTCTCATTATAATACTGTATAAAAATAAAATCAAATGTATATTTAATAATTTTCAAGGATTTTTTTCTTGCCCCTCCCTCCGTCTATGGGAAACGAATACCGATTTGTCCCCGCATCCAAGGTGCATCCTTGACTCCATCGCCCTCATGTTCTCGGGATGCAAAGACTTTCACAAACGATTCCACCGATGTTCAACAAGTTTTCAATCTTTCCACTATCCTTATATTGACTTCCCTCTTTTTTCCTGTACACTTTTATATAGCGATACATTTTACGTAAGGTTGTGATCGGATGAACGAGATGGAATCTCGTGAATGGCAGAAGTGGCTTACATCGCTTGGGCGCGATCTTCGCCTTGAGAAGGGAATGTACTTGTTTCAAGAAGGGGAAAAAGCAGACGATATTTACTATATCCAATCGGGGAAAATCCAAATCAGCAAAATGGACATGGACGGACAGGAGCTCGCGCTGCGCATTTGCAGCGAAGGCGATTTGATCGGCGAGCTGACACTGTTTTGTCCTGGGGCCCGCTACATGCTGACGGCGAAAGTGCTGGAAGACGGCGTCGTTTCCGCCATTAAGCGCGAGACGCTCGAACAAGAACTTGCCAACAATCCGACGCTGGCGATCGAGTGGATGAAATGGATGAGCCTCCATTTCCGCAAAACGCAGACGAAATTCCGCGACTTGATTTTACACGGCAAAAAAGGAGCGCTCTATTCAACGCTCATCCGTTTGTGCAACAGCTACGGCGTCATGAAAGAAGACGGCATTTTGATCGACGTGCCGCTGACGAACCAAGAGCTCGCCAACTTTTGCGGCGCCGCCCGTGAAGTCGTCAACCGCATGCTCGGCGATTTACGGAAAAAAGGCGTCATCTCCGTGCAAAAAGGCAAAATCCGCGTCCACGACCTGCAATACTTGCGCGACGAAATCGCCTGCGAAGGCTGCCCGCCCGAGCTGTGCAGCATTGACTGACGGGCGGGTGCGGCAAAAAAGGAGCTGACCGAAAAGAGCGGTAATGTTCCTATTTAGGGCGACATGGAAAAACAGGCCACCACGAAAAACCCGGTAAAACCAAGGGTTTCAGAGGTGGTCTCTTTCACATACTTCGGTTAAATTTCACCAAAAAGGGGGCTTTTGAGTCAGCCCCCATAGCCATCAAGTGAAGCCTTGGAGCGAGTAGCTCCAAGGCTTCACTTTTCATCTTTGGAGGCTGTGACCGTGAGAATATATAAAGATAGGCATGCCAAATACACCTTCCCTATAGAAGGTTTTTTTCATGGTATATGAGGCGGGAATTTCTTATGACACCGGCATGATGACCAAACTCTCGATAATGTCTAAAGCGCTCTTTTTTGTATAACGCCTTGATTTTTTTCCGTGTTGAGCGATGATGTCACACAGTTTTAAAAGGAGTTGGACAACTAACGCCTCAGAACACCATAAGGCTTGAAAGAAATCCATACCGAACTCCTTGATCATACTCATCGCCTTATATTCGCTCAATTCCTTTTTCTGTTTTCGATAGAGCCATTCCCGCATTTTAAACATGACAGTGGAGCTGATCAATAAGGCAATCAACGTTCCATACAGGTGGCACTGAAAGCGAGCCCCTTTCATCGGTTTGAATCGATGAATGTGAAACAGGGATTTCCATGTCTTAAATACCACTTCAATTTGCCAGCGAAGAGAATACAGCGTATGAATTTCGTGCAAAGAGGTATAAATCGCTGGAATATTGGTGATATATACATATATTGAGTGGGGGCGTCGCGTCACGTACGCGGCCCCTTTTCGTTTCGCCTTCTGTTTCCATTGCCCTTCCTTCTGTCGCTCCTGTTCTTCGGTCAGCCGATACACAATGAGCCGCGGTTGATGAACTTTCTTTCCACTGACATACGCATGTTCCAGTTCCATGGTTTCTCCGGGTTGTAACACCGCAAGGAAATCCTCTGGTTCCCATTTTCGAAATCGGTCTCCTTCTTTTTGGTAAATCCCTACATTGTGTTTGAGCCGGGAAATATAAAAGGCTCCGGCGTCATGAATGGCTTGCAATCCCTCAAGCGAAAAATAGCCTAAGTCTTTCAAACAAAGGTCTCCCTCTTGGATGGTCGATAGAAGGGACGCTCCGTAGGCGGCGTCGTGATGACGGGCATCTTCGACATCCGCATGGAGAAACTTCCCTTCTAGCCATTCATATTCTAGCTGAATTTTCACCCCAGGCCCCGTACATCCCTCGTAAATCCCCCGGATTTCAGGAGGCAGTTGAAACGACGTGGAATCGAGAATGCGAATCCGGCGAAACAGCGAATGTCTTTGACATAAGTGACGGGCTTCCTGAGTCTGATGAATGAGCAGTTTTTCAAACACCGCTTTGAGGAAACTCACCGCTTTTTCATTAAACCGTTGATTGAGCCCTTCCGCACTCAGAAAGGTGTTTTGCTTGAGAGCTAGAGCACTGCAAAGCTGCACCAATGATTTTTGACCGCCTCCTTCCTGGAGAAATGTGCAAAGTGCCACAAAATCATGGGCGCGTAATTTCCCCTTTCGTTGAATAAATTGATGATCTCGGGCCATATGTTCAAGTTCTTCGCACGATAACACGCTTCTTAATCCGTCTAAAAAACAATGCCATTCTTCTCGGAGAGATAAGGACGTCTTCAAAAAAACCACCCTTTCTAAGACATTATGAGGTCTTCAAAAGGATGGTCAAATCAGGCATATATTTATTCCTGTTTTCTTAACTTGATGGCTATGGAGTCAGCCCCTTTTGCCCTTTTCGGAGCAATCATTCACACCGCACCTTACTTCACCATATCCCGACCCATCCAACTCAGACGGCCATCGTCTCCAGTGAACTACCCACCACCTACGCTTCGCTGAGAGGTGGGGGCTTCAAGCGACTTGTGTGCGTTCGCCGAACGGTAAGCCACAGACAAGAACCCTTTACGCTTCCCTTCGTTCGGAAGGTGTCCGTTCTAACCATATTCTATCCTATTCGTTGGCTAACGCCAACCGACATTCATCTCCCACCTACTCACTGAGTTACACCCTTCGCGTTCCTTGCGGTGGGAGACTTCTTTCGAAAAGATGTTAAAAAAGATAACAAAAAATGCGCAAATACAGACCTCTCATTATCCTGCAGGCAAATACGATGTTTACTGATGATGATTGTTAAGAAAAGAAAACAAGCCCACAAACAAAAAAATCCCCCCCAGCGTTTTATAAATGCTTATATATTCTTTTAACATTTGCAAATATTCTTGAGAATCCACAGATCCCCCCATGGATCGAACCCAGGATGAAGCAGAACGACTCCCTAATTCAGGACTATTTAACATCAACCACAATCCGATGAGAGAAAGAACGAGTGAAACAAACTTCATTTTGTTTGGGCTTTTTAAAATATTCATTTTGCATCCTCCTTTCTCTGGAATGTTTTGGTCCAAATCAGAGAATACCCTACCTTTTTTTCTTTTGGTCTAGCAAAATGCTTTACACAAAATTTTATACATCATCAAAACAAATGTACACAAATGATATCCTAACAATAATTCATAAAAAATCTTACATATTTGTGAAATGTTTCACATATTAATTGACTTTTCATTTTTACAATGGTATTGTAAGAATGTAAGGCCTATTCACGAAATTCTAAAAAATATGGGGGGGCTTAATATGGCAAGAATTTTGATTTCACCGAACAAATATATTCAAGGGAAAGGTGAACTAATTAATATTCACAAACATATTGGTCATTTAGGAAGTTCCTTTTTATTTATTGCTGATGAGTTTGTTCAAAAAATTACAAAAGCGACCATTGAAGAAAGCTTCTCAAATAGCAACAGCACCATTACCTTTGCAACTTTTCGAGGAGAATGTTCAAAACAGGAAATTAATCGACTCAAAAACATCGTTATTGAAAACAAGATTGATGTTGTTGTTGGGGTCGGAGGCGGAAAAACTTTAGATACCGTTAAAGCATTGGGTTACTATACGAATCTGCCGACTGTAGTCGTTCCTACAATTGCTTCTACAGACGCACCATGTAGTGCATTATCTGTCATTTATACAGAGGATGGTGTATTTGAGGAGTATCTTGTCCTCCCTAAAAACCCTGACATCGTATTGGTTGATACACAAATTGTAGCAAATGCACCTGCCAGACTCCTTGCAGCTGGAATTGGGGATGCTTTAGCTACATATGTTGAAGCCAGAGCATGTTACGAAGCAAATGCAATTCCAATGGCTGGAGGAAATATAACGAAATCAGCGATCGGACTAGCTGAGTTATGTCAAAAAATCCTCTTTGAAGAAGGAGTTAGTGCATATCTCGCAGTTCAAAGAAAAACCGTTACAAAGGCTGTTGAAAATGTTGTGGAAGCCAATACGTATTTAAGTGGGATCGGTTTTGAAAGCGGTGGGCTCGCAGCTGCTCATGCGATTCATAACGGCTTCACTGTTTTAGAGGACGTTCACCATCTATATCATGGAGAAAAAGTGGCCTTTGGTACACTTTCCCAATTAGTGCTTGAAAACCGCCCTATGGAAGAAATTGAAAAAATGGTTCGTTTAAATATTGAACTAGGTCTTCCTGTAACTCTTGAACAAATGGGAGTTAAAGAAGATGTTGAGGCCAAAATACGAAAAGTTGCTGAAGCGGCCTGTGCTGAAAATGAAACTATTCACAACATGCCGTTTAAAGTAACGCCAGATGATGTTTATGCCGCCATTTTAGCAGCAGACAGCATTGGAAAACGATTTGTTAAATGAGTGGAAAACTAATCGATCTCACAGTAAAACAAAAATCTATTTTCACCCGTGGTGCTAGTTGAGCTTTAGCGCTCAACTAGCACCACGGGTAACATAACATAAAACATCCATGAGTAAGCTTTTACTCGCCACCCAAGCATGAAAATAACCGCTCATGGATTCATTATTTTCACAGAAAAAAAGACTTAAAGCAGAGAAAATGCAAGAAAAATTTTGAATCGGTCGATAGAGTTTTGAATATGGTTTTTGTTTATCGTTTCTTTTGAAAAACTCATAAAATGGGGAGGATGAACTGCGTGGAAAAAACGCTTATCCAGCCCGATGATACATTAATGCTGTGGGGAATTATTGTCGTATGGGCATCCGTAAGCATTTATTTAGAACAAAAATATAACTGGGCGGCGAAAATATCAGGAGCGATTATTGCGCTCATTGGTGCCGTTATTTTATCCAACACAGGCATTATCCCAACCGAATCAGCTGTTTATGACGCTGTTTGGGCGTTTATCGTGCCGCTGGCTATTCCGTTGCTGCTGTTTCACATCAACATCCAAAAAATTTGGAGAGAAAGCGGAAGATTGCTAGTCATTTTTCTATTAAGTTCGATTGGCACGGTAGCTGGCACCATTACTGCTTTCTTTTTGCTAAAAGATCATATCCCTTATCTTGATAAAATTAGTGCGATGATGAGCGCTTCGTATATTGGCGGGGGCGTCAATTTTGCGGCGATGGCGGCGAAATTCGAAACGCCGGGAGAAATGGTGTCTGCAAGCGTTGTAGCGGATAATTTAACAATGGCATGCTATTTTATTATTTTGATGATTATACCAGCCTTATCTTTTTTCCGACGTCATTTTTCCACACCGCATGTGCGGAAAGTGGAAAGCGGAAACGGCTTGGAAGATGGAAAAACGCTAGCGGAAAGCTTTTGGAAACGAAAGGAAATTTCATTAAAGGATATCGCGCTTTCAGTCGGCACCGCTTTCTTGCTCGTTATGGTTTCGTTTAAGTTAGCGGCATTCTTAGATCAAGCGATTCCATCAGGCGAACACGCGCCTATTTTTCTTAATATTTTGAATGGTTTGTTTGGAGATAAATATTTGTTATTAACAACGATGACGTTTTTTGCACTTGCGTTATTTCCTAACTATTTCGAGCGCATTCACGGCAGCCAAGAAATCGGAACGTACTTGATTTATTTATTTTTTGTCGTTATCGGCATTCCCGCTTCGATTCCGCTTATTATCAAGCAGGCTCCGTTATTATTCGTATTTGTGGCCATTATTGCGCTCATGAACTTGCTTATTTCGCTGATTGCGGGAAAACTGTTGAAATATGATTTAGAAGAAATTTTACTCGCAAGCAACGCCAATGTAGGTGGACCAACGACAGCGGCGGCCATGGCGATTGCGAAAGGGTGGAAAGACTTAATTGGTCCGATTCTCGTTGTCGGAACGCTCGGCTATATTATTGGAAATTACGTGGGCACTGCCATTGGCGTTTGGTTTTCCACTTTCTTATCATGACTGCCGGCAGTGCTCCGCCTCTATTAAAAGGCGGTAACTATTCACCCCAGTGCTAGTGTATAAAAAAGCCCAGCACAAATAGGGCATTTCGGTCATAGAAAATGCCCTAGGTAGTGGAAAGAACTCGATCGATCGTTTCGCCTGCCAACAGAAGACATAACGAATCCCACACGTTTTTTTCGTGTTTCGTCAGTGTGGAAACGATGCTTCTTGCGATGCAAAACGACTGCGCGAATGTTTCT